>JALWNV010000091.1 GCA_027083665.1 Helicobacteraceae bacterium | reverse complement strand
CTTCCCGAGAATGCGGCGTACGACATAGAGCACTTCCGCCCGTGCGGCATGGGCGAGCTGCAGCTTGCCGTTGCAGTCGCCGACGGCGTAGTGGTCGCGCAGGGTCGTCTCGAAATGCGTATCGGTTTCGATCCCTTTTCTGCCGATGCGCACGGCATCGGTTGCGACCGCCTCCGTCACGGCGCGGCGGCCCGTTGCCACAAGCAGAATCGGAACATAATGTTCATGCCCGTTCTCAAAGACGATATGCACGCCCCGCTTCGTCATTTTCGCACGATCAATCGGATGCGCCGGCCGCAGTTCGATCCCAAGCTGCTCGCATTGTGCGCGGATATTTTTCGAAATCCCCGGGTGCGCATTCTTCAGCAGGACATCGCCGCGCCAGATCAGTTCGGTCCGTACACCCGCACCCGCAAAAAACGAGGCCATTTCCAGGCCGATCGCCCCGCTGCCGTAGATGGAAATCCTCTCGGGCAGCGTACGCATATTGAGCACCTCGTCACTGGTGATGACCCCTTCGCCGTCATAGACGATGCCTTCAGGGATGAACGGCCGTGCACCCGTACCGATGACGATATGCCGCGCGCTCACCGTCCGGTTGCCGACTGTCACGGTATGCGGAGCACTCAATACCCCTTCGCCGTCGATCAGATCGACCTCCGCACACTGCTTCGTGATCGCTTTCGTCGCCGCGGCAAGCATCGCTTCCTTCTCGTCGTCGAGCCTCGCCATGTCCAGCTGCAGCGCCCCCGTAAAATGCGCCTGCCTCGCGCTGCGGAGCGTTTCGGCGGCATGGAGGTACATCTTCGACGGGATACAGCCGTTGTGCAGGCAGGTACCGCCAAGATGCGCCATGTTTTTTTCCACCAGTGCCGTCCGCAGCCCCGCTTTGGCCGCTACCACGGCACCGGCATAGTTGAGTCCGCCTCCGAGAAAGAGGATATCGTAATCGTCACTCATTTCGCCGCCTCCTTGAAAAACATCTCGTCCACCGCCAGTGCCTTGAGCTCCTGCATGAACAGCGCCGCCTGGTAGCCGTTGACGATACGGTGGTCGACCGTCAGTGTCACCGCAATACCCGCCTGTGCCTGCGCACCGATCGCCGCAATGGCACAGTCGTTTTTGTTGATCATCGCATCGAACTGCGCCACACCCGTCATCCCGAGATTGGAGATACCGAATGTCGAACCCGTCAGGTCGTCCGGACTCAGCCGCCGCGCTTTCAGTTTTGACTTGTACTGCTGCAGCTCCTGCGCGATTTCGGCGACACTTTTTTTGTTCAGCGACCTGAAGACCGGCATATAAAGCAGCTCCCCTTCGGCCATTGCGAGAGAGATGTCGGCATTGGGCCAGACCTGCACCGTATCGGTATCAAGCGTCATGCGGAAAGAGCGGTGGCGCATCATCGCTTCGGCGAAGAGCCTGAGCAGCCAGACCGTCACCGTCGCCTCTTTGCTTTCATAGCGCTCGAACAGCCGGGCGTCGAGGGTATCGCTCATATGATAGACCGGTTTTTTCGCCGCTTCGTTCAGCATCGCGATCATCGAACGTTTCGCGATATCGAGCGGTTCGGGCAGCGGGATCTCGTGCGTTTCGATATAGCGCTTCACTTCGGCCTCGTCATGTTTTCTCCCCGACTCGAAAAGATCGGTCGAAAGATGATACCTGGCGATCAGTTCCAGCGCTTTGGGCGTGAAATAGCGGCGGATATAGTAGCGCTTGATATCGTCGAAGTGCGCCGGGACCGGCAAGACCCCCTCTTTTTGAAGCGCATCGATATCGAGCCCGTATCGTGCAGCCGCCTCCCGGGCCCGCGGCGAGGCGCTGCCGCCGGAGAACGACGAAGGAATCGCTTCGGAAATCTCCTTGCCCAATATGATATCGATGATATCGGGTGAAGACGGTACCGTTACGGTTTCGGGAGGCTCCGCCGGTTTCGGCATATCCGCAGCCTGCTGCGGTGCGGGTTTGACCTCTGCCGGTTTCGTTTCGGCCGCCGGGTGTTGTGCTTCCGGCGCTTTTTCCGCCGGTACCGCTTCCGCAGCGCCGGCGGCATCCGTATCGATCACTGCGATACCTGTCCCGACAGGCACGACCGTACCGGCATCGACAAGCAGCGACTTGACGACACCGCTTTTGAACGTCTGGATCTCCATCACAGCCTTGTCGCTCTCGACCTCTGCGATCACGTCACCGTTTTTGACCCTGTCTCCGGGCCGGATTTTCCAGTCAACCAGCATCCCCTCGTCCATCGAATCGGACAGCCGCGGCATAACGACCTTATAGTCCATTGGTTTTACCCCACTCTGCAATGCGTTTGGCGATCTTCTCCGGTGTCGGGATAGCTGCAAGTTCAAGTGTACGGTTGTAGGGGATCGGCACGTCCTCGCCCGCGATACGAATCGGCGGCGCATCGAGACTGTAGAACATCTCTTCGGCCGCCCAGCTCGTGATCTGCGCTCCGTAGCCGCCTGTTTTGTGGTCCTCTTCGACGACAACAATCCGCCCCGTTTTTTTCAGCGACGCCTCCAGCGTTTTGTAATCGACGGGATTGAGCGAACACAGGTCGACCACCTCGCAGGTTTTGCCAAGCTCTTTCTCGACCTGCGGCACCGCTTCCATCACGTCGTCGACCATCTTGAGGTAGCTGACGATCGTGATATCGCTGCCCTCCTTGACGATCCGTGCCTTGAACGGGTCGATATCGGCATCGAAATCGACCTCGCCTTTTTTGTTGTACAGCAGCTCGTGCTCGATAAATACGACGGGATCGTCGCTCATAATGGCATATTTGAGGGCATGGTAGGCGTAATTGACGTCTCCCGCGGCCAGCACGATAAGCCCGGGCACGGCGCTGAGCATCTGCTCGTAGCTCTCGGAATGCTGTGCGGCGAGCTGGCGGCTGACTCCCTGCGGAAAGCGCACGACCATCGGCAGCGCGATCTTGCCCGCACTCATATAACGGTATTTGGCCATGTGATTGATGATCTGATCGAACGCAAGCAGCGAAAAATTCGCCGTCATGATCTCCGCGACCGGCCGCAGCCCCGCCATCGCCATGCCCACGGCATTGCCGACGATGGAAAGCTCCGCGATCGGTGTATCGATCAGGCGCTCCTCGCCGTATTTGGCGACCAGCCCTTCCGTCACACGGTAGCTGCCCCCGTAAAGACCGACATCCTCACCGAGCACGACGACCGTCCCGTCCGCCGCCATTGTCTCGTCGATCGCCCTGTTCAGCGCTTCACGATACAGCATCGGCACTCCTTTTATTATTCATTACGCCGGAGGAAGTCATTCCTCCGACTACGCTAACGCTGAGTTCGCGTTGTCCTCGGACTTTCGTCCTGCGAAATTCCGCTTCGCTCCATCGGCAGCGGGCCCGCCACTCAGTCGCGGCAATTGTTTCAGAAAGAAGCATTGACACGCTCCTTGCAAAACACATCCTCGAAAAGTTCCGAGAGCTCCGGTTCGGCTGCAGCCGCGGCAAAGGCCGCTGCGTCGTCCACGGTCGCCTGCGCCCGCCGCTGCACGCCTTGAAGCTGTGTATCCGTCAGTCCGTACATCGTTTTCAGGTACGACTCCATCCGCTCGATTGCGTCTTTGGATTTGCAGATGCCCATCTCTTCCTTGCTGCGGTAGGTCCCCGGATCACTCATGGAATGCCCCTCGTATCGGCAGGTCATCGCCTCGAGGAAAACGGGGCCGTGACCGGCCTGAATAAGTTCCTGCGCCTCCCGGACCGCCTCGTAGACCGCGACCGCGTCCATCCCGTCGACCTCTTTGGTCATCATGTACGGCTCCGCCTTCTTCGCCTGTTTTTCAAAGGGCGCGACACGGGTGATCTTCGTTCCGATCGCGTAACCGTTGTTCTCGCACACGAACAGCAGCGGCAGTTTCTGCGCGCTCGCGATATTGAGCGACTCGAAAAAGGCGCCGCCGTTGCTCGCCCCGTCACCGAAAATGACCATTACACCATCCTCGCTGCCCTGAAATTTGCGGGCATACGCACAGCCCACGGCATTGGGAATCTGTCCGCCGACGATGGCGTCGCCGCCGTAGAAAAAGTGCGACGGATCGAACAGGTGCATCGAACCGCCGCGGCCGCGGCTGATGCCGCCTGCCTTGCCGAACAGCTCCGCCATCACGGCCCGGGGGTCCATTCCCCGCGCGATCGCCATGACGTGTTCACGGTAGGTCGTGAAGACGTCACCTTTTTCAAAGGCCTTCATCGCCGCGACGCTGAACCCCTCCTGCCCGATATCCAGATGCAAAAACCCGGAAATATCCCCCGCCATATAATGTTCTTTGGCCGCAAGCTCGAAAGTACGCCCAAGCACCATGTTGTAATATATCTCTTCTGCGAGCAGCTTGTTCATCGCTGTCACCCCTTTTCATTGCTAAAATCTCAGTATAATCCAAACTTGTTAAATAAACGGCAAAAAGAGGCGAAATGGGGCAATGGCGGTTTATCGACAGCGGAACGGGTTCGGCAGCCTGGAATATGGCCGCGGACGAAGCCCTGCTTCGTTCGTTTGCCGAAAACAACCTTCCGATCCTGCGGCTGTACCGCTGGGAAAAGCCCGCGCTGAGTTTCGGACGGTTTTCGCAGCCCGCATCAACGCTCAGCGCGGAAGCGCTTCACGGCGGCGGGCTTCAGTATACGCGGCGGATGACCGGCGGCGGGATCCTCGTCCACGGCGGCGACCTTTCCTACGCGCTGATCGTCCCGCAGACGTTGATCAAAACACGGGGCGTACGGGAAAGCTACCGCTACTTCTGCGGCTTTCTGCTCGCGCTCTACCGCCGTCTCGGCCTCGAGGCGGCTTTGTCGAACAATACGGCTTCCACCCGCGGCGGCGATGTCTGTCTCGCGGGAAAAGAGCGCTACGATATCGTCATCGGCGGCAGGAAAATCGGCGGCAACGCCCAGCGCCATACCCGTGAAGCCATGCTGCAGCACGGCACGGTCCCGCTCTCGATCGACCGGGCCTTTTACGCACCGTTTTTTCGTAAGGATTCCGGTCTCGATGAAGCATTCTGCCTCACCGATGCCCGAATCAACCTCTCGCCGGAAGCCCTGACATCGGCAGTAGCGGATGCTTTCGGCAATACATTCGGCGCAAAGCTCCTCCCAAGCACTCTGAACGAACGCGAATCGGCACTCGCCCGGCAGCTTTATGTAAAAAAATATACCACGGAGGCCTGGAATGTCCACGGAAACGATCCCCTTTAGCAAACCGAAATGGCTGCGAAAACGCATTTCGCTCTCACACCTGCGCGAGGTCGAGGAGATTATCGCCAAAGGGAAGCTGCACACCGTCTGCCAGGAAGCGATGTGCCCCAATATCGGCGAATGCTTCTCGCGACGTCAGGCGACGTTTCTGATCCTCGGCAACCGCTGCACCCGCCGCTGCACATTTTGTAGCGTCCCCAAGGACGTCCCCCTGCCGCCTGACCCGGACGAACCGGCGCACGTCGCCGAGTCCGTTGCCGCCATGGGACTGCGCCACGTCGTCATCACCAGCCCGACCCGCGACGACCTTCGTGACGGCGGGGCGGCACACTTCGCCGCGACAGTGGCGGCAATCAAGGCACTCGATGAGCGCATCGTCGTCGAACTGCTTATCCCCGACCTGCAGGAGAACGAAGCGGCGCTGCATACCGTCGCGCACAGCGGCGCGGAGATCGTCGGGCACAACCTCGAGACGGTGCCGCGGCTCTACGCTATCCGCAAAGGGGCGAAATACGACCGCTCCCTGCGCGTGCTGAAAAAACTCCATGAACTCAATCCGCAGCTGCGTACCAAAAGCGCGATTATGCTGGGACTCGGCGAACGTGAAGCGGAGGTGACGCAGCTGCTGCGCGACCTGCTCGCACATGACTGCCGGCTGCTGAGCATCGGGCAGTACCTCTCGCCCGGCAGAGACTATGCCGACGTCGTCGAATTCATCCCGCCCGAACGCTTCGACCGCTTCCGCGACATCGGTATGGCAATGGGATTCGACTATATCAAAAGCTCGCCCTATACCCGCAGCAGCTATATGGCGGAGGAGTATCTGAAATAGCTTTTCGAAAGGCGAATATTTCTGTTTTCCGGTCCTGACCCTGGATTGAGAGGCAGCGTT
>JALWNV010000090.1 GCA_027083665.1 Helicobacteraceae bacterium | reverse complement strand
TTTCATGACATGACCTTTCGAGTGTTCTCTAGGACCATTATGCCATTGTATCGATGAGGAAGGGTAAAAGGTTTTTATTATATTTTTTTATTCAGATTGCAAAGAAGCCGATCGTTATTTTTTTTTTTTTTTTCTTATCCGCTGCATTCGTCTACATTACTTCTCAAACGGTTCATTCCAGAATTCCCTATATTCGAGTACATCGAATTCATGGGAGAATATCTCTATCAGCTCGCCTTTTTTCAAAAGGAAGTCCGGATTGGAGTTCTTTTTTTCGTTGCCATCGTCTTCCATGTAGGTTTCGACGATAAAAATGCCGCAGGGCTTGAGTGAATTTTTGGTCCGTTCGATAAGCTCACGGTCAAGATAATTGGTGTTGACGATAAGATCATAGCGCTTTTTTTCGGGAGTGTAGGTATCGAGATCCGCTTCGATAATTGTAACCTTTTTGGCATCGGCCTTCTTCCGCAGGGCCTCGAGGGCGACGGCCGAAATGTCGACGGCATCGACGGAAAATCCGCGTTCGCTCAGAAAGAGAGTGTGTCTCCCGCCCCCGCAGGCGAGATCGAGTGCGCGCTTTCCTGGTGCGTCGGCATAAAAGGCGCTTACGGTCTTGGAGGGGGGTCTTTTTTCCAGCAGTGTCGGCATCTCACCGTACTTGTTATCCCATTTGACTTTGTCTTTTTCCGCCATTTTTTTTACTCCTTTCAGTCATCACCGTATTCGAGATACCATGCATAGCCGACCATAACGGCAATGACGGCGGCCCAGACGAGAAAACCCGGAAGGGCGGAGAAGTTGATATGCGCGCCCGCGTCGGGCGGAAGATTCGTCGGTCCCATGTTTATTTGTGGTTTTCCACGGTCGGCGGTACAACGGCACTGTCGGCCTGCATCGCAAGGGCTTCTGGATAGGCTTTGTAATGCAGGCGGATCACGTCGGCCAGATGTTTTTTAACCGCTTCGTCCACCTCGACGATTTCCCCCAACGGCAATGCATTGATCAGCGAAATCAGCAATTCGTCCTGAGGCGGTTCCATTTTGTCGATCCAGGTCTGCAGCAGCGCTTTGTCGACGTGTGAAGGGAGCGACCCAAGGATACCGATATCGTTCTGGTCGTGGATCAGCAGCCCAGAGGTCGTGCCTCGGTCGAGGGTCAGCACCTGAAAAAAATAGAGTGTATGATATGCCAGCTGCTCTGCGGCATCTTCTTCGGTCACTTCGGTACGCTGTGCGAGTGCGTCGGAGATGACGGAGATATAGGTCTCGATCATCTGCTCGCCGAAAAATTTGGCAAAGGCGTGGTCGAGTTCGTAGTCGCCGCTGGTAAAATGTTCGAGGTAGAAATGCGCGACGCCGCGATGGCGTTCGAGCGCGGGGATGAAGAAGTAGCGGTCACCCGCTTCAGCTCCCCGGTCGAACAGCTCCGGTGCGGCGAAATTGAAGGCCTCGATAAAACGGTGCTGATCTTCTTCGTAGAAGATGGCGGGGTTGAGATCGGCCATGATACGCCAGTATCCTTCGCCGGTTTTCATGCGGGTGTAGCTGATATGCATGTGCATCGATGGCACGTGCGGGTTGCGCGGATGGATGATGGTGGAGATGGCGCTTGCGGCGTCGAGTTTCTTTTCCGGCATATCGCTGTAGTGTACCTGCGATACGTTGACCGATGCACGGTTGAAAAGCCGCTCGTCGCGGGCCTCGTAGCGCATACCCCCGCCGTGGCGGCCTTCGTCTCGGAACCATTCGACGGCTTCAAAAGGAATGTCGGAACCGAAAATCTGGCTGAGGGCGTTGAGGCGGTTGACGAAATACAGCTGCAGGTTTTCCGCCAGCGCGATCGCCGCTTCGGATTCGGGGGTGTCGGAGTAGGTGCGTTCCATGTTTATGCCTCCTTAATGATTTTTTTCACCAGTCCGGTGGAACCGAAAAAGAGCAGTTCGAATACGGGATTGATCCGTGCCGTTTTGTCATCGGGGGTGTCGAGGGCTTTAAAGACGAACTCGTCCCCTTCGTCGGGAGTGACGGTTACGGTGACGGGGAAGAGCGTACGCAGGGCGTTGCGCTCTTTTTTCGAAGCCGTTTCGAGCAGGTTTTCCAGGCTGTCGTGTGTTTTGACCGTTTTTGCGATGGTTTCGACCTTGTCGGCGAAGAGCACTTTGTTCCAGCTGACTTTGCCGAAATCGTAGTGAAAGGAAGCCGTTTTGTTCTGCAGGGGAGACTTCTCGAAAGCGTGTACGGTTTCGATGAGTCCGAGCAGACGGTTCAGACCGCCGACGGCATCGGTGCAGTTTTTGAGCCGTGCGGCGATTTTTGCCTTGGTTGCGTCATCGTAAGAGTTGAATTGAAGCATGGGGTTCCTTTAGTCCGCGTAGCGGCAGTGATGTTCGGCGATAAAAGCGGCGAAACGTTCCGCCTGCGGATTTTTAAGCACGGCTTCGAGCGCATCGGCTTCGGAGGGGACGAATTCCGGATAGAGCTTTTTGAAAGTCTGTTTGATGCTCTCGATATCCGCGGCGTTGTCGAACCGGCGCCGCAGGCCGATAATGTTGAGTCCCTTGACGGTTGCCGGATTGCCTTCGACCAGGCAAAAGGGCGGTACGTCGCTTTTGAGGTTCGAAGCGCCGCCGACCATGACCCCGGTGCCGATGGTGCATCCTTTTGCGACCGTCGTCAGGCCCCCGACGATGACCCGCTCTTCGCAGCGGGCGTTCTCTTCGAACGTGACGGCATTGGTCAGGACGCAGCCGGAGCCGATACGGACGCCGGGAAAAAGCTGAACATAGGCCATGATGAAGTTCTCCGGCGCGATCGACAGCGGTGACATGCTGTCGCTCTGGTTGCCGATCTGGCAGAATTCCCGGATAAATGTATTGGCGCCGACGGAGACGGGCGCTTTTCCGTTCCCGAGTGTGACAAAGGAAAAAATACGGACGTTTTCTTCGAGTGTGACGGGACCTTCTATAAGGGTATGGGCTTCGATTCTGACGCCTTTGCCGATCACGGCCTCTTTGCCGATCCGGCTGAACGGTCCGACGGTGACATCTTCGGCGACAACGGCCCCGGTCTCGATAACGGCGGTAGGATGAATCATGTTTCAGTCGCGACCTCGAGGGTGATGATGCTGTCCTCGATCGTCGCCAGCGAACCGCGATCGCCGGTTTTGAGGTAGCGGATGAAGGCTTCGACCTCCTTGAGCAGCGGCTCATCTTTTTTGATGTGGCAGCCGCGCACGACGTAGGAGTTGTTGACATGGAAATCGGAGTACTCTGTCAGATTCTGCGTAATGAGGTCGGCTTCGAAATAGGCGTCCTTGCAGGCGACTTCGATGGTGCGTTTTTTAAACGGCGTCAGCCAGTTGGTCAGGATCTCGGCGACGATGGCGTCTTCGAGTTCGAAGCTCAGCACCGCGTTATCCTCGTGATGGTTGTGGATCTTGCGGGACTTGAAAATATTTTTCTCGAGGATATTGCGATGGGTGATAAAGCGCATGAGGTCGATATCGTGCACGGAGAGGTCCGTAAGGACGCCGACATCCGCGATCCGGGGAGGAAACGGTCCGACGCGGGTGATGGCCATCGTGTAGATCTCTTTATCCTTGAGCTCTTCCTTGAGTGCCTGAACGACGGGGTTGAAGCGTTCGACATGGCCGACACAGCTTTTCAGACCCGCCTCTTCGACGGCTTTGGCGATCAGTCTGGCGTCGGTAATGGTGGAAGCGGCCGGTTTTTCGATAAAGATATGCACCCCGCGTTCGATACACCGCAGCGCGACTTCCTTATGCAGAAACGTCGGCACGACGATGATGGCGGCATCGGGTTTGACAGCATCGAGCATCGTTTCGACGTCGGTATAGAACGGCTCGTCATATTCGCCGTTTTTGACGACGTCGCACAAGGCGACGATATTGACTTCGCGACGCAGGCTTTTGAGGATGCGGTAGTGGTTGCGGCCCATAGAGCCCAGGCCGATAAGCGCGATATCGATCATGCGAGCTCCTTCAGCGCGCCGACGATGTAGTTTTGCTGCTCCTCGCTGAGATAGGGACTCATCGGCAGCGACATGATTTCCGAACTGATTTGTTCCGAGACCGGGAAGTCGCCTTTTCGGTATCCCAGAGGAGCGAACGCCTCTTGAAGATGCAGCGGCATGGGGTAGTGTACCGCCGTGGGAATTCCCCTCCCGTTCAGTGAAGCGGCGAGAGATTCGCGGTGCTTGACGCGGATGGAATACTGGGCGAAGACGCTGGTACGGTCCGCTTCGATCTGCGGTGTGACGACGTTCGCCGAAGCGAGCTTTTCGCTGTAGGCGCCGCCGATACGCTGCCGTGCGGCTACTTCGTCGTCGAAATGCCGAAGTTTGACGCCGAGGACGGCTGCCTGAATGGCGTCGAGTCGTCCGTTGATTCCGATGAGCTTGTGCCGGTAGCGCTCGTTCTGGCCATGATTGAGCAGCATCCGGATTTTTTCGGCCAGGGCATCGTCGTCGGTGAAGACGGCACCGCCGTCGCCGTAAGCGCCCAGCGGCTTGGAGGGAAAGAACGAGGTGCAGCCGATCGTTGAGAGGTGGCACGACTTGCGGTTTTTATACTCGGCGCCGAAACTCTGGCAGGCATCTTCGATGACCGGAAGCCCGTGCTTTTGCGCGACCGCGTTGATCGCGTCCATGTCGGCGCACTGGCCGTAGAGCGAAACGGGGATTATCGCTTTGGTGCGTTCGGTGACGGCGTCCTCGATCAGGGAAGGGTCGATATTGTACGTGCTTTCATCGATATCGACAAAAACAGGTTTGGCCCCCAAAAAGGCGATGACCTCGGCCGTGGCGATAAAGGTGAACGGGGTCGTGATGACCTCGTCGCCGGCTTTGATATCGAGCGCCATCAGCGACAGCAGCAGGGCGTCGGTACCGCTGCTGCAGCCGACGGCGTGTTTCGCGCCCGTATACTCCGCGAGCTCTTTTTCAAGTTTTTGCAGCTTCGGACCGCCGATAAACTGTGCCGAAGCCATGACCTCGCCCACTTCGCGGTCGATTTCATCCTTGTATGCCTGATACTGTGCCTGCAGATCGATAAAATTGATTTTCATTCGTCACCTTCGATAATTTGTGCCACACGTTCCGCGCTGCCGTGTCCGAGGTAGCCGCGAAGGGCTTTCGAATCCTCGACGAACGCTTCACGGTCCATACTCCGCATCGCGCCGAGCAGGGTTTCGGGTGTCACGTTCTTCTGGATCAGTTCCGGATGCAGCCGCCGGCCTTTGAAGCGGTCGAACATGATGTTGGCCAGTCCGATATACTCGAGCTTCACCAATGCTTTGGCGATCAGGTAGTCCAGCGGCTTCGCGACGTAGGCGAGCACGAAAGGCGTTCCGATCAGCGAAGCTTCGAGTGTGGCGGTTCCGCTGCAGATAAAGGCGAAATCGCTTTCGTAAAGCGCCCGGTGCGCATCGTGTGTCACATTGAATGCTGAAAGGGTACCGTAAAGATCATTCAGCTCCTCTTTAGAGAAGTGCTCGGGTACGACGATCAGCGCTTCGGCGTCGAGCCGCTTTCGCACTTGCCGAAAGATCGGCATCAGGCGGCGGATTTCGCTTTTGCGGCTGCCGGGCATGAACGTGACACGGGTGATTGTTTTGTCCGCAACCTCTTTGAAACGCGCAATCTCGTCGAGGAGAGGGTGGCCGACATACTCGATGGGCGCGTTGTCTGAGTAGTACTCCTTCTCAAACGGCAAAATGGAAGCGAGGCGGTCGATCGTGCGTTCGAGTACCGGGATCCGGCCCCGTTTCCATGCCCATGCCTGCGGGAGGATATAATAGATGATCTCTTTGTCGGGGTAGCGTTTTTTGATTTTTTTCGCCAGAGGCAGATTGAACCCGGAGGAATCCATCAGCAGGACTTTGTCCGCCGTTTCCGCGAGGTCGGCCATCTTGTCCGCGAGTTTGAAGAAAAAACGCAGTTTTTTCAGGGCATCGACAAATCCCATGATCGCCAGGGCCCGCAGGTCGACGAGGGGGTCGCCGAGACGTTTGTCGAAGATTCCTACGAATTCGATATCGTTTCCCAGCTCCTTTCGCAAGGCGCTAAGATGGATGTTGGCGGAATGTTCCAGGGCACTGACAAGTACTTTCATTTTCGACTTCTAACCCCTGACTTATTCGTTTTGCAATACAATGGCGTAATTATAG
>JALWNV010000089.1:15251-22679 GCA_027083665.1 Helicobacteraceae bacterium | reverse complement strand
CCTTGACCGACTTGAAGGCCGCGGTCAGGATCAGTTCGTCGCGTCTGTCGCCGAAAAGCGCGTTGATGCGCGAGTCGGCATGGTGGAAGGTCACGAAAAGCGTCCCCGGATGCACCCGTTCGGTGATCCTGACGCGCAGCGGGGCCGAGGAGCCGTATTCGGTACGCAAAACGACCTTTGGTGCGAACGCCGCGGCATCCTCCTCGCTGACGAGCAGGATATCCTCCTCGTAGCGTTTGTTGAGCTTTTCGCTCGCTTTGGTCTGTGCGGCGTTGTTGTAATGTGCCAGCGTGCGGCCCGTCGTCAGGTAGTAGCCGTCGCGGATTTCCCGTGTCTCGATCAGCTCCTTCACCATTCCCCGCAATGCGTAGCGGTGATAATGAAACTTCCCCAGTCCGTCCTCGGTGCGGAAATCGAGCAGATGCAGCACCGGCGTGTCCTCGGTGTAGACCGGCCACTGAAGGCCGCGTTTGCGGTGGCGCTGCAGCCGCATGTACGACGCCCCGCTGAAACGGCGGTGCGCCACCTGCCGCACCTCGTCCCACACCTCGGAGCTGTCGCGGTAGTGATAGCTGCCGCCCATCTTGTTGTCGAGCATCTGGATCACCTCCCAGTCGTCGGGAAGGTCCGAATGCACCAGCGGCTGCGAAAGGTGCAGACGCCGCATGGCGTTGACATAGACACCGGTTTTCTCATAGGCCGATTTGACCCCCACGACGATATCCGCGCGGCGGGCGACGTCGTTCATCATGATCTCCTGCACCATCAGGAACTCGAGGTGCCCGAACGCCTCGTCGATCTTGTTGAGGTTGGGGTGAATATGGGTGATATCCTCGCCCATGTTCAGCACCGCCTTGATCTTGCCCTCACACATCGCGTCGACAAGCTGCGGTGTCATCAGCCCCTCTTCTTCGGGCTTCTGGTAGTCGGGATCGTAGTAGGGGAGGCAGCCCATGTCGCAGGCGCCCTGCACGTTGTTCTGCCCGCGCAGCGGCATCAGCCCCGCGCCGCTCTTGCCGATATTGCCCGTGATCAGCGCCAGGTGGGTGATCGCCATCACGGCGTAGGAGCCGTCGAGATGTTCGGTGATGCCCAGCCCCCAGAAGATCATCGACTTCTTGACGGCATATTCGCGTGCGATATTGGGAATGAGCTTGGCGAGATGCTCGAAGCCTTTGACCTGCCGGAAATAGTCGGGGTCGGCATACGGATCGCCGAGGATCTGTTCTTTGTACGCCTCAAAGCCTTTCGTGCGGGTCTCGATGAAGTTGCGGTCGTATAGTTCCTCTTCGATGATGACCCGCGCCATCATGTTGAGGATCAGCAAGTTCGCTTCGTGCGGGATGATCGCCTTTTGCTTGGCGAACTTCATCAGTTTGATGTCGCGCACGTCGATCACGGCGAGATTGTTGTGTTTCTGGGCCGTCTCGACGATCCGGTTGGCGACGATGGGATGCGCCTCGGTCGTGTTGGAGCCGATGACGATGATGTATTCGGCTTCGTAGATGTCGTTGTAGGGATTTGTCGCCGCTCCTTCGCCGATCGTGGTCCGCATCCCCTTGAGACTGGGGCTGTGGCAGACACGCGCACAGTTGTCGACATGAGGCGAACGCATCGTATGGCGGGTGAATTTCTGAAACAGGTACGCACTTTCGCAGCTCGTGCGCGCCCCGCCGATGGCGCAGAAACTCTTTTCACCGTATTTGACCTGAATCTCGCGCAGCTTCATCGCCGCCGCGGTAGTCGCGGTATCGACGTCGCACTCGTACCAGGTTTCGTCGAAATCGTGCAGCCGGTCCGCGACCGCCCGCGCGATCTGCGGGTGGGCCGCAAGAAAACGTTTGGGGATGCGGGGGGTTCGCAGACGGTTTTCGTCGGTGACGAAATCGAAACCGTACGTGCCCTTGATACAGAGTTTTCCCTGTGAAACAACGCCGTCTGGTGCGGCGCCGATCTTGACGATGCGGTTGTTTTCCACATGCCCCTCGATGTCGCATCCGACGCCGCAATAGGTACATACGCTGTCGATAATCTCTGCCGTTTTACTCATACTGCCGTCCTGAAATAGTCTATCGGAGTCTATCCCGTCTGCGCTTAATATGCCAGAGGGCTTCTTAAATCCCGACAATGTTTCAACATTGTATAATATTTTTGAAAGGACCGTCATGAAAGCACTCGAACGCTTCGAACGCCGCAGCAGTATCGTCGATATGCTGCTTTTTTCCTACGCACTTGCCGTCGCGAGTCTGGTATGTATTCATATGCCGATCATTCTGTACATTGCCTCGGTACTGCTGCCGCTCGCGCTGTTCGGCGGCGGCTACGCGCTGTGGCGGCTTGCCGCCCCTTTGACGGCAAGCCGCCGGATCTATCTGGGAGCGTTCTTCACCGTCATCGCCGTCATGACCGCCGTACTCTATGCCGTTTCCTCGGAAATCGCCGCGTTCAGTCTCGTCAGGGTACATCATGCCGTCACCCCCGAACGGCGGCAGGAGTACCGCATGTTTTTGCTCGCCGCAGCAGGGTTTTACACCCTGGCCGCCGGCGGCGGCACGTTTGTACTCGATCGTCTCTTCTTCTTCAAACGGCCGGCGCTTATCCGAACTTTCTTCCTGCTGTGGGGCGCGTTTCCCGCGCTCTTCGTACTGATGTCGGTCTACGGCCTCTTTTTGCCGCTGCGATAAGGAGAAAGCATGATTTTCGCACTCTTCGGATGGCTGATACTCACGGCTGCCGTCACGTTCGCGGCCTATCGGCTTACCGGTAACAACCGTTATTATGCTGCTGTGTTCGGGATACTGACCTTTTTCGCTCCGCCGTTGGGAGTCGGCGCCTTTTTGATCTTCGCTCTGCTGGTGACGCTCAAACCCGATATCAGGGAACCGGTCCCCGATACCCGTACCGAAACAACGAAACGTCAGCGGCGGCCGGGCATCGAACAAAACGCCCACTACAGCGATCGGCTCGAAGCGGCGAAGGCGGAAGTGGAAAAATACTGCGCCGCCGCCCTGGAGATCGAATCGGAGATCGCAGCACTGCATGCCGATACGCCTGACGCACGAAATGTTCTGGCGGCACTGGAAGAGAAAAAAGCGAAAAACGCAGTCAAAAAGATCGCCGCGGAAGAGGCATACGACCGGCTGAGGAAGCTGCGCCGGTAATCAGACGATACGGATCATCACCGGACGCCCGGAGACGAACGGCAGGGATTCGATGGCCGAAAGGACCTCTTTCATATTGCCCTCTTTCGCTTCATGGGTCGAAAAGAGCAAGTTGGCGTAACCGCCCGATGCCGGACGCTGAAGCATCGTCTCGATGGAAATAGTATACTCGCCGAAAAGCTTTGTGATCTGCGCGAGTACCCCCGGACGGTCTTCGACGCTGATGCGCAGATAGTACTTCGTCACGATCGCATCGGTGCTCTTGAGCTTCAGACCGTTCTCGAGCGGCTTGTTGTATCCAAGCATCGCGGTATGGCGGCCCGAACGGGCGATATCGATAATATTGGCCACGACCGCGCTCGCCGTCGCGTCCCCGCCGGCACCGGGACCGTAATAGAGCGTCTCGCCGACCCGGTCGCCGACGACACTGATACCGTTCATCACTCCGTCTATCTTGGCGATCATCCGTTCTTTGCTGATCAGTGCCGCATGCACGCGCAGCTCCACCTCGTCTCCGTCGCGTTTGGCGATGCCCAGCAGTTTGACGGCATATCCGAACTCTTTGGCGAAGGCGATATCCTCCTGTGTGACCTCCTCGATCCCCTCGATCAGAATGTCTTCGGGCTTCGCGTCGATGCCGTAGGCGATGGAGGCGAGAATGAGCAGCTTGTGCGCGGCGTCGAAGCCGCCGATATCGAACGTCGGATCGGCCTCGGCGTAGCCGAGCTCCTGCGACTCTTTTAAAATCGCATCGAAGTCGACACCCTCCTCGGTCATCTTCGTCATCATGTAGTTGCAGGTACCGTTCATGATGCCGACGATCGATTCGATATGATTGGCCGACAGACCGTCGCGCAGGGCGTTGATGATGGGAATACCGCCCGCGACACTCGCTTCGTACTCGAACGGCACTTCCTTGGCGAGTTCCTGCAGTTCGTAACGGTGATACGCCAGCAGCGCCTTGTTCGCCGTCACGACCGCCTTGCCGTTTTCCAGTGCCTTCTTGACGATATCAAACGGTCCTTCGACGCCGCCCATCAGCTCGACGACGATAGCGATCGCGGGGTGGTTAACGAAATCGTAGGGATCGGTCGAAAGCGCAATATCAAGCCCGCGATCCTTTTGCAAAGAGCGTACGACTCCGCGTTTGACCATAACCTCCCGCCCCGCGCGGGCAGTGATCATTTCCTTGTTGTCGTGCAGAATCCGCACGACGGCCGTTCCGACCGTTCCGACACCGATCACCCCTATTTTAAGCATGTGGACCGCCTTCAAACTGTTTGAGGAACTGCTTGATGTTTTTCGCCGCCTGGCGGATACGCTTCTCGTTCTCGATCAGCGCGATCCGGACGTAGCCTTCGCCGTACTCGCCGAAACCGATGCCCGGCGCCACCGCGACCTGCGCTTCGACAAGCAGGCGTTTGGAAAACTCCAGCGAGCCCAGGTGCGCCGCGCACTCGGGGATCTTCGCCCACACGAACATCGATGCGCGGTTGCGGCGGATGGGCCAGCCCGCACGGTTGAAAGCGTCGATGAGGATATCCTGACGGCGGTCGTATTTTTCGATGATCTCGCGCACACAGCTCTGATCGCCGTTGAGCGCGACCGTCGCCGCCACCTGGATCGGCGTGAACATCCCGTAATCCAGCCAGCTCTTGATCTTCTGAAGCGCTCCGATCAGCTTTTTGTTGCCGACGAAGAACCCGACGCGCCATCCCGCCATATTGTAGCTTTTCGAGAGGGTAAACGACTCAACCGCCACATCTTTCGCGCCTTCGACGCTCATGATCGACGGCGTCTTGTAATCACCGAACGTAATGTCGCCGTAAGCGATATCGGAGATGATATAAAAGCGCTCGCGTCTGGCCATCGCGACCAGCCGCTCGTAAAACGCCGGCGTCACCGTCGCGGTGGAAGGGTTGTGCGGGAAATTGACCACGACGTATTTCGGCTTGGGGAAAGCGTCTTTGAACGCCGTTTCGAGATGATCGAAAAACGCCTCTTCGTCGACATTGTAATCCTCGTCGAAAACGAGCGGCATCTTCTGAACGCTGCCGCCGGCGAGGATGAAAGCGTAGGAGTGGATGGGATAGGTCGGGTCGGGAACGACCGCCACGTCACCGGGGTTGGTGATGGCGTAGGCCAGATGGGCGTATCCCTCTTTCGAGCCCATCGTCGCGACGGCTTCCGTCTCGGGATCGAGATCGACATCGTAGCGCCGCTTGTACCAGTCGCAGATCGCCAGGCGCAGCTTGTATATCCCTTTGGAGTTGGAATAGCCGTGGGTTTTGGGCTTGTTCACCGATTCGATCAGCTTGTTGCGGATATGCTCGGGCGTATCGCCGTCGGGATTCCCCATACTGAAGTCGATCACATCGGCCCCGGCGCGCCTTTCAGCCATCTTGAGGTCGTTGACTTCGGCAAAGACGTATTTGGGCAGGCGCCGGATACGGTCGAACTGGATTTCATCAAACATCGTTTCTTCCTAATGGACGTTCGCGCACCGCAGCGGAGGCTACCGGGCTTCGACACTCAGGCCGGCTTTCATATTTTTTCGGCTGTACAGATCAGCGATCTTCACGTAGGCGCATCCGCGCGGAAGGGTCATGATGATCTGCCAGCTTCGCTTGTCGCGTTTGTAAAGCTTGAGCAGTCGCAGCGAATCGTCGTAAAATGCGATGTAAGGATACCAGTTATTTCCTTTCAGGCTCCAAAGTGTCAGCTTCCTGACACGTGAAACATCCAGCCAGCGCGGATAGACGAGGCGTTTGAGGGTGATCTTCTTTCCCGGTTCGAGCGGCTTGAGTTTCAGGTGCGCCCCGCTCATGTCAATCAGGTAGCGCCACCGCGTATCGCGGATTCGCTCGAGGTCGAGAATGCGGCAGCCGCGGCGTGCGAGCTCATGCTGCAGCGCGGTCGGATCGGTTGCGTACTCCGATTCCATCTGAATGCGCCAGGTAAATCCCGCGTTGTTCAGCACGACCGAATCCGTCAGGTAGTGATAGTACCCCATCTCCCGAAGCGTCTCGTTCATCAGCATCATGAAAAACTGCGGCGACCCGTTCGTTTCGAACGTGATTTCAACGTTGCGGGGTGAAGAAAAGAAGAGGCTCAACAGCCCGTTTTCCTTGAGGCGTTCGACAACCTTGACAACATTGATGCGGCCGTTTTGCACAAACTCTTCTTCCGGGGAGAAAATGATCTTGATAAAGGCCTCGTTTTGACGATACGCCTCTTCCCCCACCAGCGCCGCCACTTTGTCCAGCAGCGGCGACCCGGCGAGGATCCCTTGCAGCAACAGCATGAAAACAAACAGTTTTCTTACCAAATGCGCCCCCGGTTGCGCGCTTTGAATTCCGCAGCGTCGATCCGGCGGCATTTGCCGTCTTCATACAAAAACAGCAGACGGTCGCGCTCGGCGAAACTGGCGTCAATACCGCCGCACTCGAGTGAAAGCAATCCGTGGCCTGTCACGATCAGCCACGCTTTCGAGCCGTCGAGCCGCCACGGTGCCGCCGTTGTCCGGGTATAGCGTTTGCGGGTCTGCGCGTCGATCACCCCCAGCCATACTTTCGTGCGGGGGCGGATGATGACATCGTCGTAAACGACCGCTTCAGGCGTCGTCTCGGCTTCGGCCCCCTCGCTCTGATGGGCGGCCTGGATGGCATCCGCCTGATCCGTGGCGGTCTTCGACGACGCGGCGGCACTCAGCGAAGCCATCTTTTTTTGCGCCGCTTCAATCGCAGTGTTGTTCAGCTCGATCTTCTCTTCGGCCCGATTGCCGCCGAGGACGAAAACCGTCACTCCGATCGACAGCACCAGCAAAACGACCAGACCCGTGATCGTTCTGCGATGATGTCTCGACGCTCTGGCCGCGTTGACAAAAGGGTCGTTTTCATGCGAGACCGGCTCCTCCTGCGAAGCCGGCGCTTTTTGCTGAGCATAACGCTGACGCCATTCGGAAAGATCGAGACCGTATTCACGTTCGAGTATCGTGACGAAACCGGAAAACTGTACCGGCGCGAAACGATCGAATTCCTCGTCCAGCAACGCGCGGACGTTTTGCAAGGAGATATGCGTTTTCGCGCTGATCGACTCCGCCCCCAGCGCACGCAAAGTCTCGATCGCAGATACCGCGCTCATCGTGCCCGCATCCTGTCCATCAAAATCGCTCCGGCAACGCTGACGTTGAGCGAGTCGAAATCATGCGCCATCGCGATTTTGACCCCCCGGTCCAGCCCCCGTACCGCCCCCCCCCCCCCCCCCC
>JALWNV010000089.1:13455-15241 GCA_027083665.1 Helicobacteraceae bacterium | reverse complement strand
GTGAGGACGTGCGCGACATCCGTTTCGAAGGAAAACGTGCGCTGCCGAGCAGCAGCGCACGTTTTCCTTCGAAACGGATGTCGCGCACGTCCTCACCGTCCATAACCGCCCCGTAGAGACGGTGACCGGCGTTTTTGAGTTCCGTCATGACATCGTACAGGTTGACGGTGACGTTAAACGGCAGATCGAAAAGCGCACCCGTGCTGCTGCGAACGATCGGTGCGAGCGACGGCGACTTCATCCCCGTGATCACGACCGCGCCCGCTCCCAGCGCATAAGCGCTTCTGACGATCGCCCCGATATTGCCTACATCGGTCACCCCGCACAGCACCGTGACGAAATCTTTCGATACGATCTCCCCCAGCCCCGCCGGCTGTACCGCTTCAACTTCCGCGAGAAACCCCTGATGGTTCCCGCTTCGGCTCATTTTCTGTGCCGCTTCGGGCGGGATACGCTTGATTTCGAACCCCATCCGCATTAGCCGGCCGTACTCTTTTTGTTCCAATTCTTTGGCCAAATAAAGGGTGCGGATCTTTTGCGGATGACGCGCAAGCAGATATTGGACCGGCTGTTTTCCGTAAATCAACATACAGCGATTATAACGAAACTTGCGTTAGTTCTCTATCAGCCGCCGGTAGCAGGCTTTGGGGTTTTCACCGGTAATCCTGGCGATCAGTTTCGCCGCCGCTTTTTTCGGCAGGTTCAGCGCAAGGATATCCGTCTCCGACAGCGAGGCACCGCGCACCGGACCGGCATCAATCACGACGGCCCATTCGCCCCGGATATTCCCTTCGAGCTTTTCAAGCAGCTCTTGCGCCGTACCGTGCAGGTAGCACTGATACTTTTTCGTCAGCTCTTTCGCGAGAAAAATACGGCGCCGCGGTACTTCGTTTTGCAGCTCTGTGAGCAGTTTTTCGAGACGGTGGGGCGATTCGTACAAAACGGTGACATAGCCGTTATAAAGGGCCTCCCGCAAGGCCGTGGCGCGCTCATTTCCCTTATGCGGCAAAAAACCGAAAAAGAGCATCCGTGTCTGCACGAATCCGCTGGCGGCAAAGGCCGTCAGTACCGCATTCGCCCCCGGAAGCACGTCGTACGCGACACCGTGGTCGATACACCAGCGCACCAGCATCTGCCCCGGATCGCTCACTCCCGGCATTCCCGCGTCGCTGACGTAGACGACCTCGCGTTCAAAAAATTCCGGAGTGAGGTTTTGTAAAAAACGGTGTTCGCTGTGCGAGTGTACGGAGATGAACTGCTGATCGCGCTTCGGAGTTTTTCCGTAGCGTTCGCGAAGGATATTGAGGAGTTTTTTGGTGACACGGGTGTCTTCGCACAACAGTACATCAGCACCGCTTAATGCGTCCATGGCACGCAACGAGATATCGGCGATATTGCCGATGGGGGTCGGAACGAGGGTAAGCATTTCCCTCTCTCCGGATTATTTCATATTATAGCGCTGCTTGAACTTCTCGATACGTCCTGCCGTGTCGACGACTTTCTCCGAACCGGTGAAGAACGGATGGCATTCGTTGCAAATGTCGATACGCATCGTCTCTTTGGTGCTTTTCGTGTCGAACTCGTTGCCGCACGCGCAGGTGACGTGGCACGCTACATACTCGGGGTGGATACCTTTTTTCATTCTCAAGCCTTTTGCATGACGTCGTTGTACGCCATACGGTATATTTTTTGAATCCGTACGGGTGCGGATTTTCAAGGCGCGTATTATAGCGAAAAGCCTGCGGACAAATCAAGGTTATCGGAGGTCAGGACAGAAGTATTGCAG
>JALWNV010000089.1:0-13445 GCA_027083665.1 Helicobacteraceae bacterium | reverse complement strand
AAACGGCTGTTCATATTGAAAAATGCACCCGGTTCCAACAGGATATTTTCCAACCGTTTCAAAAGGCCGAAACTGCCGCTGCCGGAAATTGAAACCGGGGACGTTACTGTTTCTTGGTATTTGCCGCCTAAAAAAGATCGCCGGGCGACCAACCCGAACAGCGAAGTTTATAGGGCACCTCTAAAACCCTATACGTTAGTGCTGTTACACCAGCACTTTTGCCGCGACGGCGGCGGCGGCACTTTCGGAGCGCAGGATGAGCGGAGTATCGAAGCGGACGGTGCGGCACGGCGCGATCAGCGCCCGCTCCTCATCACTGAAACCGCCTTCGCAGCCGACGAGCACGGTTCGGATATCCGCGGCATCGCCCAGAACCTCATCGCAGAAATCGAGCACCACCGTATCGGGGTTGTTCGCGAGAAACGCCTCGAGACTCGGCACTGTCCCGAGCGTCATCCATTCGCTGCGGCCGCACTGCTGCATCGAGGCTTCGAGGATGCGGTGCAAACGTGGCATATCCGGCCGAAACTGCCGCTGGCTGCGGTCGCAGGCGATAAAAGTGATCTTCTCCACGCCCAGTTCGTTCAGCTGCGGCAGCACCTTTTCGACCGATTTGGGATCGATCATGCACCAGCCGATATGCAGCGGACGTTTCGCACCGACCTCGTACCGTTCGCTGCGCACAAGTCCGAGGACCGCCCTGCGTCCCTCGAGTGTATCGATGCGGTAATGAAAGAGCGTACCGCTATACTGCGGATGACGCAGCGCCATCGTATCTCCCGCCCGGTGCCGGCGCACCTTGACGATATACTTGAACGATTCGCCTTTGAGGACGATCGTCTCCGCACCCGCCTCCTCGTGGAACAGAAACCTCACAGCAGACTCATCCACACCGTCATGAAAAGTGTCACCGCCATCTCCGCGGCGAGCAGCTTCAGCGCGAACGGCCGGTACAGCGCCAGGGCATCCTCCGCCTTGACCCGAAGATGCCGAAGCGTCTTGTAGCGGCGGCTCTCCATGATGACAAGCAATACCGTCGTAACGATCATGGCAATATTCTCGATCGTGAAATCGAGGTGTTTCGCCGCCATCATCACTGTTCCCGTAAATGCCACGGCGAAGATCGCCATGACCGAGAACGGCATCGCGATACGGGCGCGGCGGACATAGATATCCGCCTGTGTCGCGAACTGTACCATCGCCATATTGAACGCAATAACGCCCATCCAAAAAAGCACGAGTCCGAAATGCAGTTGCAAAGAAGTGTTGTACATCATTTCCATAATGAGGATTTTACCCCAAACTATCTATAATTAGCGACACTTCACATACAAGAGAGATCACTCCATGGCCGTCACCGTCGAAGAAGCGCTCGAACTGATCGATACCCTCCCCGTCAAACGGCGTCGGGAATTCATCCCTATCGAATCCGCCTGCGGGCGTATTCTCGCCGCCGATATTACCGCCTGCCACAATCTGCCGCCTTTCGACAACTCCGCAATGGACGGCTATGCGGTCCGGTGTGCCGATGCGGGCGCTACCGTGACCTCTGTCGGCACGATCCTCGCCGGCGACGACAGCCGAATCCGGATTGTCGAAGGCGAAGCCGCACGTATTATGACCGGCGCACGCATTCCCGAAGGCGCCGAGTGCATCGTCCCCGTCGAAGACGTGCAGGTCGACGGCGATTCCGTCTCACTTCCCGCTACGCTGCGGCCCGGACAGCATATCCGGCTCTGCGGCGAAGATATCGAAACCGGCGACTTGCTGCTGAAAAAAGGTGAAAAGCTCTCCGCACACCATATCACCCTGCTCGCGTCGCAGGGTATCAGCCACGTCGGCGTCTACCAAAAAACCCGTGTCGCCCTGTTCGCCTCGGGCAGCGAACTGAAAATGCACTTCGAGAAGATCGAAGCCCATCAGCTCTACAACACCAATACACCGACTTTCAGCGCCCGCTCGCAGGAACTCGACTGCGACGTGCACTTCATCGGTACGGCGACCGACAGCATCGAGGCGCTGCTGTCACATATCGAAAGCGCCCTCGACAGCGACCTCATCATCACCAGCGGCGGCGTCAGTGTCGGAGATGCCGACTACACGAAAGAGGCGTTCGCGCATTTCGGCTTCACCCCGCTGTTTGAAAAGGTCAGCATCAAGCCCGGCAAACCGACCACCGTCGGCCGTATCGGCAAAACGCTGATTCTCAATCTGCCCGGAAACCCGCTCGCCGCCGCACTGAACTTCGAGCTTTTCGGCCAGGCCCTCATCACCCGACTCAGCGGAACATCCTCACCCTATCAAAATACCGTCACCTGTACGATGGCGCACGCCTACCGCCTCCGCCCCGGCCGCCGCACGTTGCTGCCGGGCTTTTACGACGGCAATACCTTCAGCGTCTGCGACAAATTCGCCCCCGGCATGATCTCCCCGCTGGCAGCGTCCAACGGCTTCATTATGGTCGACGAAAGCCGTACCGGCTTCGAAAAGGGCGATACCGTACGCTTCATTCCGACCCGCTTCGTCTGGCGAAGCGCAAAGCGCGTACCGCTGGTTAGTCGATAGTCGATAGTCGATAGTCGATAGTCGATAGTCGATAGTCGATAGTCGATAGTCGATAGTCGATAGTCGATAGTCGATAGTCGATAGTCGAAGGATGACGTGTTATCCTTAAAAAATTATAACCCGGAAGACAAACGGAAGGTCAATCACTGCCCTACATCAATGAAACCAGCATTGCGGCAGCGGTATTGCTCTTTGCTTCTTTTCGGTTCGGTTTTTTCTTTGAGCAAGCATCAGCGCTAAAGCGCAATGCAAGCGAGGCACCAAATGCTGAGTCGTAAAGAAAAAAGGGAACAAAGCGAAGCTTTAAAACCCATTCGTCAAAACAAAAACTTCATCCTTTCTTCTTTAACACCGCACCGAGGTAGACAAACCCCAATATGCCGGAGATTAGCGATCCCGTCAATATCCCGATACGTTCGTCGACAAGGTTGAAACAGGTATCGCCGCTGCACTCGAACGCCAGCGAACCGATAAACAGACTCATCGTAAAACCGATACCGCCGAGCAGTGCGACACCGAAAAGCGCCTTATAATCCACTCCTTCGGGCAGTTTCCCCAGCTTGAGGACTACCGCGAGCCCGCTGAAAAAGAAGATACCGATACTCTTGCCCAGCAGCAGTCCCGTCACAATCCCGAGCGTGACGGTATCGGTAAAATCACGCACCGTGACATTACCGAAGCCCACTCCCGTATTGACGAAAGCGAACAGCGGCAGAATAATATAGTTGACCGGAGCGTGCAGCGACTCTTCAAGCTCATGGAAACCGTCTCGGTTATTACGCATCGGGATCAGAAGTCCCAGCACGACACCGGCGATGGTCGCGTGTACGCCGGACTTCAGTACCGCTGCCCACATCACGATGCCCAGCAAAATATAGAGCGTATTGTTCGTCACACCTTTGAGGTTCATGATCAACATCACCAAACCCAATACGGTCGCGACGCCCAGCGCCGCGAACGACATGCCGTGACCGTAAAAAAGCGCAATGACGACAATCGCACCGAGATCGTCGATGATGGCAAGAGCAAGCAAAAAGACTTTCAATCCCGACGGAACGCGGTTGCCCAGCAGCGACAATATCCCCAGCGCGAACGCGATATCCGTTGCCATGGGAATCGCCCACCCTTTCATTGCTGCGGCGCTGTCATAGTTGAAAAGCGTATAGATCAGCGCGGGGACGATCATCCCGCCCATCGCCGCAAAAGCCGGCACCATGATCTTGGAGCGTTCGCGCAGTGCCCCTTCGAGGACTTCGCGTTTGATCTCCAGACCGACCATGAAGAAAAAGATCGCCATCAGGCCGTCGTTGATCCACAACAGCAGCGGTTTGGCGATAACGAACTCGCCGAAACTGACGACGACGGGGATTTCGAGAAAATAGTCGTACAAACCGTGCAACGGGGAATTCGCCATTACCATCGCAAGGATCGTCGAGAGGATCAGCAAGATCCCCACGGTCGATTCGTGTTTGAAAAACTGCAGCAGTGTTTCACTTCGCATTGTTACGCTCCTTGGGTAGTTTCAGAATAAAGCAGGCACCGTCGTCACGATTTTCGACCGAGACCTGCCCCTCCATACTCTTTTCCATGATCATTTTGACCATATACAGACCGATCCCCGTCCCCTGCGACTGAAATTTCGTCGTGAAATAGGGATCGAAGATTTTCCCGATGATCGACTCATCCACCCCGCCGCCGTTGTCACACAGGTAAATCTCGGCCATCGTCAGCGTATGCCGGACCCTGATCGTGATCTTCGGAGAGGGGATATGACGCTCGACCATCGCATCTTTGGCATTGTTGACGATGTTGATAATGACCTGGGAAAACTCGTTCTCGTGCCCGTAGGCGTGTGCGCCTCCGTCACAGTCAATTTCAATGTTGATCGCGTATCGTTTCAGCGACGGGCTGAGCAGATCCAGCGCACGTTCGATACTTTCGCAAACGTTGAAGATCGACTTCTCCCTGTCGGGCAGAAAAAAGTTCCGGAAATCGTCAATCGTCTTGGTCATATAGTTCATCAGCGCCTCGGATTGTTCCTGATAGCGGTCGAGTTTCTCTTCGTCGAGTGTGCCGAGTTGATGCTCGAAAAAGATATTGCTTTGAATCAGCGAAAGCTGATTCAGCGGCTGACGCCACTGGTGCGCGATATTTTCGATCATCTCCCCCATCGCCGCCTGACGCGACTGCTGGATCATCATCTGGTCCTTTTGGCGGATTTCGTCGACTTTGCTTGCGATCTTGGCCTGCAGTTTCTCGTTGAATTCGCGCAATTTGAGCAGGTGATCGAGCTTCATCATATTGATACGGTCCGCCAGCGCGAACGACAGCAAAATCATCTGCAGCAACGAACCGATCTGCTGTGCGTACAGCAGTGCCGGATGTGTCGGAACCAGTCCGAGCTGATTGAGCGCGACGAGAATGGTCGCGAGCAAAAAGACGATCCATCCCGCGAGATAATAGCGCGCCGCACGATACGACGGCAGTACCTTGAACCCGGCATAGATCAGCAGCCAGGGGATCAGTGCCGTCCAGACCGCCGCGAGTACGATTGCGATATGATAATCCAGCAGCAGCGATATGCCCACACCGCCGAGTGAACACCATTCGGCGAAACGGATCAGACGTTCGGTCCGGGGCGAATAGTGTTTGAGAAAGAGAAAGTAGCGCGCGAACCGAAACGCGAACATGGCCGACAAAAAGATGAAAAAGGCCAGACCGCCGTTGGCCATCCATGTATTTTCCGGCCAAAGCCACTCCCGTCCGGTGCCGTCAAAATTGAGCTGAAACATCATATAGCTGCCCAGAAAGAGCAGGTAGTTGAGGTAATGCACCTCTTTGACGACAAAATAGAGTACGAGATTGTAGACCAGCAGCAGCAGCAAGACACCGTAATAGAGTCCGAACAGAAAGTTACTGTACGCTTCGCTGCGATAGGCCTGCGGCAGCGTCTGCGCCACCAGGGGTATTTGCAGGGAGCCTTTGGTACGGATATGCAGCAGGTAGGTCGTCGCCGTACCCGTGTGGCTCAGCGGTTCCCAGAATGTCCGGCAGTCGGGATTCTGCGAACACTGCATCGTGTCGCCGTTGTGTCCGAGCAAAACGGCTCGACCGTTTTCGACACGGTAAAACAGATAATCGTCGATATGCGGGTTGTCGATTCGAAGAATCCACTTCTGAAACGGCTGATGTGAAAAATCGACCTCGAAACGGATCCAGATAGGCGCCTTCACAAAGCCGAAATTGTAGATTGCCTGCTGTGCCGGCCGGAACGTTTCGGGCATTCCCAGCACTTCTTCAGCACGATAGTGGCGCTCTTTTTCCATAAAATAGCTGCTGTGGGGCACGATGTTGATCGTCTCTTCATCCGGCTCCGGTACAACCGGCGCAGCCGCAAGGTATACCGCCAACACTATCGCCGCAAGCAGCCAACGCATCATGCCTCCATCCTTTTAAAGGACATTATAACAGCTCTCACCCAAATGCGGGCGGGATCCGTACTCCCGTGGTCAGATCAGTCGGCTGAGAATCGCGTCGGCGGTAAAGCCGAACTTTTTGAAAAGCGCTCCCGCCGGCGCACTGGCACCGAAGCTGTCCATGCCGATCACGGTATCGGCGAAGCGGTACCACTCCAGTGCGCGGGCCGCCTCGATGGCGACCGTTTTCGTCCCGGGTTTGACGATGCTGTCGATATAATCCTGTTCCTGCTCGGCGAAAAGATCGAAACACGGCACGCTCACCACGTTTGCCTTGATACTGTTTCTCGCCAGCTTCGCTTTGAGCTCCAGCGCCAGCGCCACTTCCGACCCCGAGGCCATCAGCGTCATCGTCGCGTCGGCCTCCTCGCTGAGCAGGTAGCCGCCTTGCCGCGCACTGCCTTTTACCGGGGCGTCGAGCAGCGGGAGATTCTGGCGTGAACAGACGAACGCCGACGGCGCATCACCTTTTTCCAGCGCCCATTTCCAGGCTTCGACATTCTCGTTGCCGTCCGCCGGACGCCAGACGTAGAAGTTCGGCAGCGCACGGAACTGTCCGAGGTGTTCGATGGGCTGGTGCGTCGGGCCGTCTTCACCGACACCGATGCTGTCATGCGTCCAGACGAAGAAGTGCTGGATGCCGCTGAGCGCGGCGATGCGCGCCGCGGGCTTGAGATAGTCGCTGAAAACGAAAAACGTCGCCGAAAACGGCATCAGCGGGCCGTAAAGTGCCATCGCGTTCGTGATCGCGGCCATCGCGTGCTCGCGGATACCGAAATGGATGTTTTTGCCCTGCGGGAACTCGCCCATATCCTTGAGCTCGGTCTTGTTCGACGGCGCCAGGTCCGCCGAACCGCCGAGAAAACCGGGAAGCGCTTTGGCAATGGCGTTAAGGATCTTGCCGTTGGTACTGCGCGTCGCTTCACCCTTGTCAAACACCGGCCACTCGATCCGGGAAAAGTCGGGACTGTTGAGCGCTTCGAGTGCGGCGTTCTGCTCTGCCAGCGGCAAAGTCATCAGGCGGTGTTTCCACTCGCGCTCGGCGAGGTCGCCCTCTTCGATTGCACAGCGGAAACGCGCCAGGACATCTTCGTCGACCTGAAACGTTTTATCCGGATCGAAACCGGCCCGCTTCTTCGCCTCGGCGATAATCTCTTCCCCCAGCGGCGCACCGTGCGAATGTGCAGAACCTTCCAACGGCCCCGCCCCTTTGGCGATGGTTGTATCGGCAATGATGAGTACCGGCTTGCGGCGTGTTTTCGCTTCGGATATCGTCGCATCGATCGCATCGTAGTCGTGACCGTCGACCTCGAGCACGTCCCATCCCTGCGCCTCGAAGCGCTGCGCGATATTTTCACTGATGCTCAGGTCCGTCGCGCCTTCGATGGTGATCCGGTTGGAGTCGTAAATCATGATCAGATTGTCGAGTCTGTTGTGGCCCGCGAGCGAGCAGGCTTCGTAGCTGATCCCCTCTTCGAGGTCGCCGTCGCCGCAGAGGCAGTAGACGTGATGGTCGATCACCTTGGCCGTCTCGGAATTGACCTGGGCACCGACGTATTTCGCCGCCATCGCAAAGCCCACCGCATTGGCGACACCCTGCCCCAGCGGTCCGGTCGTGATCTCGACGCCCGGCGTATGGCCGTATTCGGGATGCCCCGGCGTTTTCGAATCGAGCTGGCGGAACTGCTGAAGGTCCCCGATCTCGAGGCCGTAACCCCACAGATAGTACAGTGAATAGATCAGCCCTGTCGCGTGGCCGCCGGAAAAGACCAGACGGTCGCGGTTGAGCCAGTTGGGATTTTTCGGGTTGTGGCGCAGGTGTTCGGAGAGTACGACGGCGATATCGGCCAGTCCCATCGGTGCGCCCGGGTGGCCCGAGTTCGCTTTCTGGACCATGTCGGCCGCCAGGAATCGTACGGTATTCGCCATTTTGGCGCGCATTGTGTTGTCGCTCATGCAGTTATCCTTCTCTGTGTCGGTATATATAGCTTAAAAGCATCGGTGAAAGCTCGCGCTGCAAGCGCTCATCCATGCTTTCGAGTTCTGCGGCAAGTTTATCGGCCAGCTTGTCCGCTTCCGCCGTCGCACCGTCAAGTCCGAGCAGCGTGACGAAACTGTTCTTCGCTTCGTCGTTGTTCGTCGTTTTGCCCGCCTCCTCGTCGCTCTGGGTCACGTCGAGGATGTCATCCTGGATCTGAAACAGCAGCCCCAGGTCGATCCCGAAATCGTAAAGCGGCTGCTCCAGCGCCTTTTCGCCGACGATGACCGCCCCCATCTGCAGCGACGCCGCGATCAGCTTCGCCGTTTTGTTCGTATGAAGGAATTTCACCTCTTCGAGGTTGAGGCGGGTATGTTCGAAATGGCAGTCGATCGCCTGCCCGAGCACCATCCCGTCACTGCCGCCGTTTTTGGCAAGAATATTGATAAGCCGGACACGGATCCGGTCGGAAAAAGGCGCTTCGGAAAGGACCTCGAACGCTTTGGTATTAAGGGCGTCGCCGACGAGAATCGCCGTGACTTCGTCGTAGCAGGTGTGCAGCGTCGGTGCCCCCCGACGCAGGTCGGCGTCGTCCATCGCCGGAAGATCGTCGTGAATCAGCGAGTAGGTATGCAGCATCTCCATCGCCAGCGCGGCGTGGTTGGCCGCATCGAGCAGCAGGGGATTGAACGCGCGAACGACCCCGAGGATCAGTGCCGGGCGGAAACGTTTTCCTCCCGCATTCAGCATCTGCACCATCGCCGTATTGTAATGCGGATGAAAACTTTCGACTTTCGGCAGGTTCACCGACAAGAAGCGCTCAAACTCTTCCATCATTCCTCATTTGTTTCGGATGCGAAATAGTAGCACGGGTTGCGTAAAATTGCGGTTTAGGAAGCAAAAGGGTTAAGACCGCCGAGCATGCCCATGGCGGAGTGTTTCTTGTTATCTTCGACCATCCTGACCGCATCGTTCATCGCCGCGATCAGCAGAATCTGCAGGGAGGATTTGTCTTCGAGCAGACTGTCGTCGATCTCGAGATCGATCACCTCGCCTTTGCCGTTCATCTCGAGGCGGACCATACCGCCGCCCGTTTTGACCGTAAAAGTGCGCGACGCCAGCTCCTCCTCGAGTTTCTTCGCCTGTTCCTGCATCCCTTCGAGCATTTTGCCCATATCACCGAGGTTCATGTTCCCGAACATTCAGATCTCGTGCAGGATTTCGCTGATTTCGTTTTCGTCATCGACGATAACCACGGTCGGCGCATAGTCGTCAAGTTCCTTTTCATCATAGGTCGCATAGGCGACGATAATGATCTTGTCGCCTTTGTGAACCTTGCGCGCGGCGGCACCGTTGAGGCAGATATCGCGTTTGCCGCGTTCGCCGAGGATGATGTAGGTCGAAAAACGCTCGCCGTTGTTGATGTTGAGGATCTCGACCTTCTGTCCGACACGCATTTTCGACGCTTCGAGCAACTCTTCGTCGATCGTAATCGATCCGACATAGTTGAGGTTGGCATCGGTCACCGTCGCACGGTGAATCTTACTGTAGAGCATTTCGATTGTCATTGGTCTTTTATCTGCCCATCTGTTTTTGCATCTCTTCCGGCGAAATCGGTGCGTCCCAGAGCTCGTCGGGAATGATGTACTCTTCGACGGGCGTCCCCCCTATGATATGTTCGTCGATGATACGGTCGATCTTCTCTTTTGTCAGACCGACATACATCGTGTGACCCGGCTCGACCAGCATAACCGGTCCCGCGTTGCAGCGGTTGAGGCATGCCGTCCGAATCGGTTGTACGGTCCCGATTATACCCTTTTGCATCAAAGTCTGCGCTAAATGCTGGAACAGATCCTGCGTCTGCGGATTGACGCATGAAGGTTTCGGCATCCCCGGAGGCGAGGACTGCTCACACTTGAAGATATAAAAAGCCGGCTGTGGTACACCCATAATAATGCTCCGTTTGGAAAAAATTTTGCGTATTATAGCCAAAATGAAAAGCGGCCGGTTTGCGAGGGAAAATTAGCCGCATCGTTTAAGGGTGAATGGCAAATCTGTCTGAAACGGGACTGAAGCGCGCTCGTTCAGGGGGTCACATACAGCCGCAACGAAGCGTTGACGTCATAGCGCGAGATGTTGATATCGAGCGTGCCGTTCGCGTCGCCGGTATAAAGCGTGCCGTTTTGCTCAAGCGACGCGTTGTTCTCTTGCGATTTCCCCAGCCGCCAGACGACAGCATCGCTTACATCGCGTTTCGAACCGTCCTCGAAAGTGCCCAGTGCATGCAACCGCAGTGTCTGCTCCTGCGTCACGTTGATCTCCGGCGAGACCGCTTCGAGACTTTTGAGTGCATAGACCGTGATCCGCACGCTGCCGCCGAACGATTCATACGTGCCGCTGACAGTCACGTTTCCGCCGGCACTGCCGCCGCGGACGACTCCGAGGCCGTCGACCGTGGCGATCGTCGTGTTCGACGACAGCCATTCGACATCTTCCGTCACGTTTCGGTCGGGAATATCGAGCGTATAATAGGCCCGCGCGCTCACCTGCACCGATGCCGTCGCCGCCATCGCCGTCGCATTTGCTTCCACTTTGATCGAATCAATGTCGCCGGCGATCGGACGGTTGCCGGCATTCTCCCCGCATCCCGTCCACAACAGCAGCGGCAGCAGCAAAATCGGAAGATCATAACGCATAGGCACTCCTAAAACCGGTAGTCGATACCGAGATACGGTTCGACGATATACGAACCCGATTCCACCTGGGCTCCGACCATCTGAAGATCCTCCCAGCTTTTATCTCGGTAGATCACACTCGCCTCGAAATCGAACCCGAAGGCGATGGGGATATAAGTGCCGATCCCGCCGTAAAAGCTTCCTGAACTGATCGAATTGACCAGCGTGCGATCGACTTCGAGTTCACCCGTCCCGAAACCGACTTTGAAAAACGGAAACACGCCGATATGAAAATCGAACGCCTTGATCAGGCTGAGATCGAAGTAGTAATAGTCGGTATCTTTCGGCGAAAAGATATTTTTGTCGTAACGACCGTACCCGAAATCGAGTTCGAGCGCATAGCCTTTGATATCGCCGTAACCCGCCTTGATCTGTGCGGAATTGAAAAGCGCCTTCTCTTCTTCCGGATCCGTTCCCGGGTTCGTGACGGTAAAATATTCCGACGCCCCGGCACAGTCCGCACCGAAGTACAGCTGCGCTTCGGCGAATGCGGCGGCACACGGCAGCAGCAACAGTATCGCGACTCTCTTCACACTGTCACCTTTTTTTGTCGTAATCATATTCAAATATCACTTAAGCCGTTTCGAGAACTTCCCGGACGACTTCCCGGTCGTCGAACGGGAATTTCCGGTCGTAGATGATCTGAAACGCCTCGTCGCCTTTGCCCAGAACCACCACGGCCTCATCCCCCCTGCGTTCGGCGATCGCCCGGGCGATCGCCGAACGGCGGTTGGGATCGACAACCGCTTTCTCCGGATGTTCCATCCCTTTAAGAATATCGTTTATGATGGCATCAGGATCTTCGCTCCGGGGATTATCGCTGGTGACATAGACCTTCTTGGCCAGGTTTTCCGCCACTTTTCCCATCAGCGGCCGTTTGGCCCGGTCACGGTCGCCGCCGGCACCGAAAACGACAAGCAGCTCTTTTTCTTTGAGCGCGTTAAGCACCTGTGCCATCCCGTCAGGCGTATGGGCAAAATCGACGATCACCAGAGGATCGGTACTGACCACTTCCATCCGGCCGCTGACGCCGCCGAACCCCGAAACGGCGTCGCAAACAGCCTCCAGATCGTCTCCCGTCGCCTGATGCACCGCCGCAACCGCCGCCGTGAGATTGTAAAGATTAAAAAAGCCGTGCAGGTCGCTGTGAAAGGTCTGCACCTGCTCGAAATGCTGCAGTACCGCACTGATGCCGTCGTTGAGCGAATAGGCCATCACCTTGTAGCTGGCGGGGTTCTCCATACCGTAAGTGTACGTGTTCTTGATGTTAAAATCGGCTTTGCTTTCGTCTTTGTTGATGAGTTTTTTGCTCTCGTCCCGAAAGAAGCTGTTCTTGACGCGCACATACTCTTCAAGCGTACCGTGGTAGTCCAGATGATCCTGCGTGATATTCGTCAGGACCTTGAGCGCGAAATCGATCCCCTCGATACGTTCCTGGGCGATAGCGTGCGAACTGACCTCCATCACAAAATATTCGCAGCCTGCCGCCACAGCCTGATAGATATGGCGGTAGGTATTGAGCAGCGTCGGTGTCGTCAGGCTTTTGCCCTCCATGACCTCGTCGTTCATGAAAAAACCGCGAGTGCCCTGCAGCGCCGCCTTGTAGCCCAGATCGAGCAATATCGAATATACGGCGCTAGCCGTCGTCGTCTTGCCGTTGGTGCCGGTAATACCGATGATTTTGATGCGATCAAGGCCGAACAGCGGCGCCAGCGTCCGCGGTGCGATAACCGTATGGGCCCCGCGCGCCCCGGCATCGTCGAGATAACGTTCGTTCAGTTTGGTCAGCACGAACGCGGTCTGCGCATCGCACTCGGACGAATTCTCCGTCACGAACCGAAACGGCTGGTCAGGCAGTGCGATTTTCAACCGGAGTACTTTCGATCAGGTCCCGCAGCACGCTGCGAAGATTTTCGTCGTTCGGATACATCGCCAGAGCGGTTTCCATATAGTTAAACGCCATCTCGTAATAGCCGTTCGCGGTCAACTGCCCGAGAAAATCGATGAAGTCTTCCCGCTCCGTGATCAGTACCCGTGTCGAAAACATGATGTTTTCGAATTGACGTCGGAAATCGCCGTTCTCCTCCACCAGCTGTTTGAAATCCCGGTATAAAACGCCGTCTTCGTACTCCAGCCGGTTTTTGAGCGGATCGGTAAACAGCGAGCTGAGCTGCTCGACCGTGCCGTCCATCGTCTGCAGGATTTCCGAAATCACCGTATCGGCCTCTTCCGCATTCTCCTCCCGCAGCACTTCGTAATAGTCGAAAAGCGCTTCCGCGGCCTCTTCGCCGCTCATTGCCATTTCGGCGAGAATCGCCCCGTTGAACGCCTCTTTGGATTCGGGATAGTCTTTGAGCACTTCGGCGTAATGCCTCAACGCGATATCGTATTTCTCCTGATTGAAACTCTCGTTGGCAAGGGCAAGCGTCTTATATTTGTTGATCGGTTTCATAGCTTTTCCTTTTCAAAAATTTATTCACTCTTCATACTTTCTTTTTCGAGTTGTCCTTATTATAGCATATTCTTAGAAATATCTTAAATATTGTCAAGCTGATTTTCCATACCCATCGGCAGGTTCACTACGGTCAACTCGGGATGAATGTCCATTCTCAGCTGTCTTTCCACCCCGTATTTCAGGGTATTCCCCGCACTTCCGCAGCCGACACAGGCACCGCCGAGCTGAACATACAC
>JALWNV010000088.1:2407-6254 GCA_027083665.1 Helicobacteraceae bacterium | reverse complement strand
CCCACGGCGAGGTCCGCCCGCTGCTGGGAACGAATATCACGGGCCTCGAGGATGACGGCGGCCGGGTGAAAGTGCTGTTTGAAGAGCGGGAACCTGAAACGTTCGACCGTGTCGTCTACGCCATCGGCGGCACGACACCGAGTGCCTTTCTGACCGGTTCGGGGATCGCCATCGAAAACGGCTGCCCCGTTCATGACGAAAACTACGAAACGAATGTACCGGGCATCTTCGTCGCCGGTGACATCACCCAGGAACGCGGCGGCTCTATCGCGCTGGGACTCAACCACGGCTATTACATCGCGCGGCATATCCTCGAAAACGATAAAACGCTGCGGCGCGACGACGAGGTGCTCAGGCGGATCGATTAGCCCCCCGCTACCGGGTAACGGCAATACGGTAACCGTATCCTCTGACGGTTTCGACGGCACCGGGGAGTTTGCCGCGCAGCCGTCGTACGAGGCTGCGTACGGTAGCGGGTTTCAGGGGCTTTTCGTTCAACGAAGAAGCGATTGTCGCAAGATCCAGCGGGCGGCCTTCCGCTTTGAGGAGGAGTTTGAGCAGCCTGTTTTCCCGGGATGACAGTTCGATGCGCCCCTCCGGCCCGTGAACCTCATCTTCGTCGGAACGATACCGGTAGCAATCGCCCAGAAAACCGATATCCCTGCTGCGGTATTTCGGTGTTTCCATATGCTGTTCCGCCAGCGCGAGTGCAATGAGAATATGCTGCGTGCCGAGCGGTTTTGTCAGGATGTTGAGCGGCCGGGTCTGCATCGCTTCGTCCAGAAGAAAATCATCCACTTCCGAAACGGTATAGATGATTTTCGGATTGCATCGCAGCAACAGTCTCTCTGCGCACCGGATGCCGTCTTCTGTGCCGCAGAGATCGAGGTCGATGACCGCCAGATTGAAACGGCACCGCTGTGAAACCGTCAAGGCGCCTTCCGCCGAGTGGCACACCGCAACAATTTCGTGCCCTCTCTTCGTGACGGCCCGGGCAAGTGTGTCGGCTGACTTTGCATCGTGCTCTATAATAAAAACCTTCATTTTTCTTCCCGGATAAGTATAGCATTTTTTTATGTATTGTGCCAGAATCGGCATAGTTTCGATGTTATGATTTTCCTACTTGAAGCCGGAGGTGAATGATGAAAATAATCTATTCGGTTATGGCGGCACTTTTCGTGATTGTGACCGGATTCTCCGGTTGCGGAAACGGTTCGGATTCCGGGCCGGACTCGTCCGCGGAGCGGACGGGTATCTACCGGGAAGTCGCAGGGGATCTTTCCGGCAGGCCCGTTCGGATGGAACACAAACTCGTTTTGCACCTCGAAGCGCTGCAGGGGCATGAGAACGATACCGTAGGCGTGGGGTACGATTCGTATCGGCTGAATGTCGATACACCGCATACACATACGTTTTGCATGGAAAACGACCTGAACCGTTCGCATCGGCTGCTGATTGAAGATGCCGGTGGAAAGCGGCTGCTGGAGCTTTCATCGGGATGTGCGGAGGCCGAGCTTCCGGGAGGGGAGGTGCAGGTCAGGATTTTCAACGGGGATGCACCTGACGGCATCACGCACGAAGTCTATGTGATGCCGGCGGAAGATTATCGCCCTTTCAAGGGGACCGTACATGCGAATGAATCCCGAGCGCGGAGTATCGGGCGCAGCGATCTGGCGAAAACCGACATTATCTTCGACCGATGCCTTGCGTGCGACTTGCACGGGATCGATCTGCGTCACGCGACCTATGCCGATGAAAGCATCCAAGAGGTTTCCGGGTCGATGGACGCGTCCTATTTTGCGCGATCGGGTCTGGATCGGGACGCCTTCGACGCTCTGTACCGCGGCAACAGCATCTTCGGCAAGAAACCGGATCTGTCGGGAAGCGATTTGAGCGGTGCTGATTTGAGCTATGCCTTTTTTGAAAACGCCGTGTTCGACGGTGTCGATTTCGCGGAGGCGAATCTCTCGCACGCCGTCTTTGCCGACTGCAGTTTCAACGGGGCCAGAGTCGAGCATGCCGATATGCGGCATACCGTATTTGTTCGTTCTACAGTGGAAAAGAATGCCACCTTGCAGCTGCAGGCGGTGTCACGTCCGTCGGCCTCGATGCTGTTTAAAAACGGGACGAGCGACTACGACCAGGCGTTTTCGACGGCACTGCTCAATGAGCATACCATTGGATTCTATGCGTCAAAATACGGGCAGTGGAACCATAAGCTGCCGCCGGGGAAAACCGCCGGAAGCGCCCCCGTGACGATTCCGAACAATTTTACGCAAGGACGCTCGACGTTCATGCTGCTCGATGACGGGATCTACGAGTATCTCGAGCCGTACGGAGTCCATGGAAAGCCCGGCGATATCCCGGAAGGATACACCTGGCACAAGGTAGGGGGCTCGGAAAGCTGCGAGGACGGGCTTGGCGCGATGTTTTGGAACTATGGCGGCAGCGAGAGGAATTACATGATCAAAATGTTCGTCTACTGCCGTGACGGCGGAGGAAAAGTACACTTTTTCAAGCGCCGTTTCCTGAACAAGTATGATTCGCATCACAACTCCCGCTACGAGCAGTGGTCGAAGGCCGCAAGCGCCGGGAGCTTTCCCGCTCCGGCACAGTTCAACAGCTTTGGGGAGTATGCCTATATCGACAGCACGGGATATCTGAATTTCGGCCCGATGAAGGATATTGGAAATTTCATCTACAGCGGGGACTACGGTACGGACAAAAAAATGTCGGCGGAACAAATTTCCGGTAACCCGGATGCCGTATTTTTTTCTCTGCCGGCGTGGGGACAGAGCAGTGTGGAGATGGCGGTTGTCATCACCGAAAAGGGTGAAAACAACATCTACTACAATGAAGACCCGTCCAACGATCACCGGTCTTTTAGGAATTACGGCCATCCCCCCGGTGTCACAGTGGTTTCCGCTCCGTCTTTGGGCGGTTATCGTAACACGTATATTGCGGTTTTGGGGGACGACGGGCATATTTGGGCGCATGAAATCTACACTTCTGCGAGGTGGATGAAATTTCCCCGTGAGCATTCGGGGTTTCAGAACACTTCTTACAGGCGCTTTTCCGAAAACGATCTGACGGAGGCCTTTGTCCAAGCCGAACTCCCCGAGTTCGATTTTCGCAAGGAGACGCTTGAGAACACCTATTTTTACGGGGCGAGCCTGTCCGGTGCCGACTTTTCGGGCATTACGGCAAACGGGACCGTTTTCAGCCGGAGTGATTTGAGCGATACTGATTTTTCCGACGCCCGATTGGGTACGCTTAAAATCGAACGGAGCACGCTTGACAGAGCGAATTTTTCTCAAGCGGTACTGCACGGACTCTTCCTGACGGGCAACCGCGGCGAGGACGACCGGCATAACCCGATGAAAGGCGTCAATTTTGAACGGGCGGTTTTTTCGGATCTGAACTGGAGCGGAAATACGGCTGAATGCCCGAGGTTCAGTCAGGCCGATTTCAGCGGCAGTATCTACGCCGAAGACAACAGGTTTATCGGCGGTACGGACTGCCGGCCCGATTTTACCGACGCGGTGAATGTGCCGGTCGCCTTTTTTTACGGCAGCGGCAGCAGGGAACGGAACGCTTCGCTCCTGCGTTTTCACGACTTTACCCAGGCCTCGTTTGATGCGCTTGAGACGGTGAGTTTTCTCGGGGCGAACATGTCCGGGGCACGGTTTCACGGCATGGTGCTGAACGGGTTCGATATGAACGGTTCGGACTGGAGCGGGGCGGATATCGGCGCGGCACGCTTTTCGAACTGTACCCTTCGCGGGGCGAAACTTGACGACGTCAATGCGGGCGGAGTCCATTTTGAGGAGTGCGACCTCGGCGGGGC
>JALWNV010000088.1:0-2397 GCA_027083665.1 Helicobacteraceae bacterium | reverse complement strand
GGCGATTTCAAAGCCGCCCATATCTCCGACAGCGACCTCAGCGGCATCCGCATCGGCAGCGGTACGCAGATGAATCTCGTCCATTTCGCCTCTACGACGACGGCCGCGCTTGAGGGGGGTGGTTTTCATAAGGTGAATCTGACCGCGGCCGTGTTCAGCAGCGTCGAGTTCTACGGGACGGATTTTACACAGGCGGTGCTGGAGAGTATCGAAACGGACGGTGAGAGCAAGTTTGTCGAGTGCGATTTCACCGGCAGCGATCTGGACTCCGCCTCGTTTGGCAAAACGCTGTTCGGCGGAAGCTGCTTCACCGGTGTGAATGACAGCTATGCCACGAATAACGGAGCGCAATTCCGGCGTTCGGGCCGCACGGATTTTCATCAGCGGATATTCGGCGAATCGGTGTTGTCCGCACTGGATTACAACCTCATCGGGACGTGCGGGGGTACGTACGCTCCAAACTTCGAATGAAAGGATATGACATGCAGCGAAGAACGTTTTTGAAGACATCGGCGGCCGCAGCGACCGCGATCGCAGCGGGCACGGGATTCCAGGGGTGCGGGAACGACGGCGGGATACCGCAGCTCGACCCCTCCGGAACGCACAGGGCCCGTTTTCTGTTCCGGCAGCCCTCGTTCGATTCCGAGGCGCTGCTTCAGGCCCTTCCGGCTGAAGAACGCGGAGCGATTGAAACGTTTTTCCCCGAAGCCGGGGAATATGAATCCGTCAACCGTGCCGACACGTTCGTGTTTCATTCCGGCGGCAGCAAACTCATGCAGCGCCTCCCGTCGGCCCGGTCCGCATCCGGGACGCAGCTGCATATCGTCACGAACGAGTTCTCTACGGACAAGGCGAGCATCGTCTATGTGACACACCGCCGCAGTACGCCGGTCGACGGCAGCGACGAAGGGCTGAGCTTCATGTATCTTTACGTGCCTTCGGCGCAGCTGCAGCAGTCTCCGACCTGCAGCTCCGACAGCAACGCCACCGCCGACGGCAATACGACAGATGCGGCGTGCCAGGTCGATATCGAGGTCGAGATCGACGATCCCGTTTTCGAGACCATCAGGGCCATGCTCTTCCTGCATCCCGCCCTGCATCAGCTTCGTGCGGACCGTGCCCGCGCGCTGCTCGAGGCAATCGACATTACGACGCTGCAGGATTACCGCACACTCTATACCTGGCTTACCGTAGGGATGGACCGGGACGCGTGGTACACGGCCGGGGCGCTGAAAGATCCCGACAGCGGCGACGAATACGTTTTCAGTCACGGTGTTAACAAAGACAAGACCATCTTTCAGTACCTTCCCGTGACACAGATCATGGCGAAGTTGCGGACGCCCATGCGGGACCTGGTCCGGCGGGCCGGAAACGATCCAGACCTGGCGGGTATTTTCAGACATGATACGGTCGCCGAAGACCCCTCCGACGTCACGCCGACGCGAATGCGCCGTTTCGTTCAGAGCCGTGCCGAACGCCGGTCGAGTACGATCACGCTGCAAGACCACAGCGAAAGGGACGGCTACGTCATCGAGCTTCCCACCGGAAAGCAGACTACCTTCAAAGAGGCGTTCGGATCGGGAGCGCTCCCCGATGAAGCTCCGGTTGTCAAGCTCGTGATGAAAAATCACTACCGACGCTACATTGCGTTTTATATCCGCTACATCGATCTTGACGGAAACGTAATCGAGGCGGAAACGCTCGACGGTACGAAAGGGAGATCCGCCTGGGCGTTCATGGGCGGCAATCCCTACAGCGCCGGAATCTACAATGATTATATGGACGATACGAGTTATCTGTTGAAACTGGTGACGCATCCGGCCGAGTTGCTGGGGATTCCGGTCGAGAAGTACGCGGAGGCCGAAGCCGAGTTCGCTTTCCCCGATGCGGCGCACGGCGCGCGGATCTACGCGGTCACCATCGGATCGGGCGGCGAGAGGAATCCCCTGATGGAGCGCCTCCCGGTCGGCATGACCTGGACGTTCGATCTGATCATCCCTCTTTTCCTGTTGGCCAGCTCTTACGCGATTCGCAACGAGAAGGAGTGGGTGCAGCTGATCGCCGAAACGGGACTGGAGTTCGCCCAGGCGTTCATCAAGTTCCTGACGATGCATTCGGCCAACGGGGGCGGTGCCTCGGCTGCGAACGTGCTGGAACTCGGCGCGGAAGCGGGGACGGCAATCCTGCTCAAAATCATTCGAGAAGGGGTGGAAAAACTGGCGATCTTCCTGGTGGAGGAGATTACGGAGGAGTCCATCGAGGACAGTACGCCGATCCTCGGCGCCGCCCTTATGGTCGGTAACATCGCCGTCGACACGGCGGAGATCGCCCAGACGGTGACCGCGCAGCTTGGGTTTCCACAAGAGACGCTGCTGCGGCAGGGCTTTGTCACCCGCG
>JALWNV010000087.1 GCA_027083665.1 Helicobacteraceae bacterium | reverse complement strand
TTTTTATCTCGTAGCCGGGAAAGGCTTTGCCGACACTGCCGGGTTTCGGACGGTCCATCGGATTGACCGCCGCCGCCGGCGAATTTTCGCTCAGACCGTACCCTTCCATCATCTTCGCCCGTTTGACGCGCTGCGAAAAGCGTGTCAGCGTATCCTCACTCAATGCCGAGGCTCCGGAGATGAAGACACGGATACGGTTAAACCGCAGAAAATACCAGGGCAGCTTCGCGCGAATCAGTGCATTGTAGATATCGGGCACCCCCAGAAATACCGTTACCCGCTTCAAGAGCGTCTGCCGGACGATATTGCTGAAAGGCATCAGTTTTCGGACGATGACCATCGACGAACCCGTGTAAAACGGCATCAGTGTCATAATCGTAAAAGTAAAGGAGTGAAACATCGGCAGATAGACGATAAAACGGTCTTTTTCCGTCACATTGAAAATCCGCCGGCCTCCGATCATATTGGAGAAAAGGTTTCGGTAGCTCATCATCGCCCCTTTGGGATTCCCCGTCGTTCCGGACGTGTAGAAGATCACCGCGAGATCGTCGAGTTTCATGTCGGCGATCCCCTCTTCTTCGTGTGCGTGGACATCGCACACCTCGTCGAAAACGATATTGCGTTCATCGATCTGCGGTGCCCGGTCGATCCAGACCGTTTTGCGGAGCCCCGGTACACGGCTGTGAAGTTCTCCGACCTCTCTTGCGAACGATTCGGAAGTCACCAGCAGCGATATACCGGCATCGTTGAGGATATATTCAAACTCCGAAGCTTTGAGCATATGGTTGACGGGGACGACGACCATTCCGATCTTCGTCGCCGCGAACACCGTAACGACAAACTCCGGAGAATTCGGAGCGATCAGCGCCACACGGTCACCGCGGCCGAAGCCGCCGATCTCGAGAAAGCGGGCGAAAGCGTCCACTTTTTCAAGAAAGCGGGCGTACGTCATCTTCGCGTCGCCGATGAACATCAGCGTCTTACGGCGGTGCAGGCGCACCTGATCGCGCAGCATGGCATAAAAATTCTGATAAGGGTACTGTAGCTTTTCCATTGCGCTAATGATAGTGCATTTTACCTTACTTTAATACACTCCTACTTATAGTTACCCCATCGTTACAAGTGTATTTACCAAAAGGAGTGATTATCATGTCTTGTCAAAGAACGTTTCTCAGCGCCGCCGCCGCTGTGCTGCTGGCAACGGCCGGGGCACAGGGCGCCGGTTTCGCCATCATCGAAAATTCCGCTTCGGGGATGGGTTCGGCCTACGCCTCGGGCGGTGCCGCCGCCGAAGACGCGTCGACCGTCTGGTTCAACCCCGCGTCCATGACGCAGATCAAGGGGGTGAGTATCGTCGCCGCAATGAACTACATCGCCCCCAAAGCCGATTTCACCAACGACGGTTCGACCTTCGCCGACGGATCGCCGTTGACCGGCCCCAATGCCGACGGCGGAATGCCGGCACTGATTCCGACGCTCTACGCGACAGGTCAGCTGACGGATCAAGTTTTTCTCGGCATCAGCATGAACACCCCCTTCGGGCTCGGGACAAAGTATGACGACGACTGGGTCGGACGCTATCACGCGGTCGAAACGGATCTGCTGACGATCAACATCAATCCCGCCGCCGCGTACAAAATCAACGACCGGTGGAGCGTCGGCGGCGGGATAAGTGTCCAATACGTCTATGTCAATCTCACCAGCGCCATCGACTTCGGCGGCCTGATGGGCGCTCCGGGCACGGCGGACGGCTTCGGCGATCTCGACGGCGACAATGCCGACGACCTCTCGCTAGGCTGGAATGTAGGCGTTCTCTATACTCCCGAAAGCAATACGCGGATCTCTCTCGCCTACCGTTCCAAGATTTCGCACCACGTCACGGGTGACGCCGATTTCACCGTGCCTGCTTCCGCCGCACCGATCGTCAGCGCCGGGCTTTTCAAAGATACCGGGCTCACGTCGGATGTCGATATGCCCGCTTCCGCTTCGCTCAGTGCTTTTCACAGTTTCGGCACCTTCGATCTGATGGGCGACGTTACGTGGACGCAGTGGAGTCTTTTCAAGGAGCTGCGGATCAAGTACGACAACGCGAAGCAGCCCGACTCCGTTACGACGGAAAACTACCAGGACCAGTGGCGTCTTGCCGTGGGCGGCCGCTACCATGTCGACAAAACCCTCGTGCTTCGTGCCGGACTCGCCTATGACGGAAAGGCCGTCAAAAACGAGCACTACCGCACCCCGCGCATCCCTGACAACGACCGGACCTGGGTCTCGCTGGGACTGGGCTACCGGTTCAGCGAACTGTTCGGGATGGATGTAGGCTACAGCCATCTCTTCGTCGCCGAAACCCCGATCGACAACGAGTTCGAGTCGAGTGCCGATCCGCTCAAACACCGACTCAAAGGCAACTACGACTCCAGCGTCGATATCTTCAGCGCACAGCTGACCATGAAATTCTAGGAGGAACCGATGCATATCAAACCTATTTTTATCGCCTCTGCCGTCACGGCGGCATTCCTGTTCACCGGATGCGGCGACACCAAAAGCACGACACTGCAGGATGAACTTTCCCAAAACAGCGTCGAAAAGAAAATTGCGGGATTTGCCGTCTTCAATCCGACCGAAGGGCTCCTGCCGTACCCCAACAGTATCCTGTTCGCACCGAACGATTCATCCATGAACGATTTCGACGGCGGAAAGACGCTCAATATTCCGTACGAGCCGACCGATGCCGACGCCAATATCAAACGCCAGCTCAATACGCTGACCGGATTTTCCACAACATCCGCCATCACGGCTCCCCTCTCCGAAGGAACGAAACTCGATGCGAACAGTATGGTTTCGGGTGTCAAGATGTACAAGGTCAATATCGACCCGGCGACCGGCGCGGTCACCGACATCAACGCCACCCTGACCTTCGGCGTCGATTTTGTCGCGACACAGAGCGGGGACAAAATCGCGATCGTTCCGCTTAAACCGCTTGAAGGACTGACCAATTATATGGTCGTCCTCAACAACAGTCTCAAAGACGCGAAAGGACGCGTTTTGTCACCGGATTACGCCACCGCGCTCACCCTCTCGGCCAATCCGGTACAGCCCGGCGGTTCGATTACGCCCGAAACCGCAGCCAAGCTCGAAGCCATCCGTCAGGCCAACCGTGCCATGATGGGCGCGATGCTCAAAGCGGGCATCGATCCGACGGGAACCGTCCAGATCTGGAATTTCCGCACACAGATGATCGGGGCGACGCAGGAATTTCTCGCAGCTTCCGCCGCGATGAATCCGACGGCGGAACTCGTCCTCGCCGATACGAACATGACGACGAAGATGCTTTTTTCCCGGCTCATAGGCGACGCCGCGGATCAAATCCCCAATAATGCCGAAATCTATGCCGGTACACTCTCGAATCTGCCGCAATATATGCCGCAGGGTCCGCGAAGTGTGTACAGCGGCGAATTTCGGTACAAAGAAGGTTCGCTTTTTGAACCCGAACTGAATACCACCGTCACCATCCCCGTTGTCGCCACCCTTCCTTCCGGCGACAGCAACTGCAGTATGCCTGCCGACGGATGGCCGGTGGTCATCTACCAGCACGGCATCACTCGCAGCCGTACCGACCTGTTCCTCTTCGGCGCGACACTGGCGAGCCGGTGTTATGCCGGGGTCGCTATCGATCTGCCGCTACATGGCGAAAACAACGTAACGTTCCCGGACAATCCGTTTTTCATGCCGTCCATCGAACGCACCTTCAACGTCGACTTCGTAACGGAAGACCCGTACGGCGACAAAATCGTCTCCTACGAACCTGACGGCAAGATAGATTCCAGCGGTGCCCACTTCATGAATCTGACCAACATCCTGACGACCCGCGACAATCTGATGCAGGTCACATCCGACCTGACAGAGCTCGTCTATGCCGTCGGCAGCGTCAGAGGGGCCCGGCTCGACGGAAATCATGTGGCCTTTTTGTCCCACTCTCTCGGCAATATCGCCTCGATAGGTTTCCTCAAACACACCGGGGCACTCGAATCAGCCGTACTGATGATGCCGGGACAGCAGCTGATTCCGCTGCTGACACATTCCGAAGTATTCGCTCCCGCTATCAATGCCGGTCTGGCTTCGCACGGAATCATGCCGGACACGCCGGAATATGCCGCCTTCATGCTGGCATCCCAGACACTGATCGACGATGCCGACCCGGCAAACTACACCCCGGCTGTCGGACAGAAGACCCTTCCATACTTGAGTTTGAAGCGCTCAGCGACGCCAACGGCAGCGGGGGCGATCGCCATATCCCCAACCGCGTCGCGACGGATCCGCTGGCAGGAACCGATCCGTTTATCTTGTTTACACAGGCAAAAGATATCAATGTCAGCGGCAAAGCACCGGGCGATCTCGTCTTCCCGACCACAGCGCATACCGCGACACGCCTGACGGTCGGCGAGCACCGCTCTCCGCTGCTGCCCGCCTACGGTGAATCGGCCTACTTCGAATACCACAGTGAGCTGATAAGCTTCATCTCCTCAAAAGGCGCCGCGATCAAGATCACCGATCCTTCGATCATCAAGCAGTGAGCGGCGGACGGAGGATGCTTCGGCATCCCCATCCTTTTGTCTTCTTGATTCCTACTCCTCTTCGAGCGAATACAGCAGCCTGATCTCTTCAGCCCAGATCGTCTCGTCGATCGTCTCGAGAATGAGCGGGATATCGTCCATCCGCGGATCGTTCATAATGAAACGAAACGCCTCCAGCCCGATCTTGCCTTTTCCGATACTCTCATGCCGGTCGACATGACTGCCGAGACCGGGTTTGGAATCGTTGAGATGCATCCCCCGCAGATAGTCGAACCCGATGACATTCCCGAATTCCGCCATCGAAACGTCGTAGGCGTCACGGGTGCGGATATCGTAACCGGCGGTGAACATATGGCAGGTGTCGATACAGACGCCGACACGCGATTTGTCCTCGATGCGGTCGATGATGTAGGCCAGATGCTCGAACTTCCAGCCGAGGTTGCTGCCCTGACCCGCCGTGTTTTCCAATACCAGCGTGACCCCTTCGGTACGATCGAGGGTGCGGTTCATATTGTCGGCGATGTAATCCATGCATTGCTCTTCGGTGATCTTTTTCAGATGTGAGCCGGGATGGAAGTTCAGCCGGTCCAGCCCCAACTGCATACAGCGCTCAACCTCGTCGACGAACGTATCGAAAGATTTCTGCCGCTTCTCGTCCTCGGGATGGCCGAGGTTGATCAGATACGAATCGTGCGGCAGGACATGTTTGGGAAGGATACCGCTTTCCTCCAGCATCCGCTTGAACGTATCGATCGTCTCCGCATCGAGCGGTTTCGCCTTCCACTGGCGCTGGTTTTTCGTAAACAGTGCGAACGCTTTCGCCCCGATGGCTTCGGCATTCCTGATCGCATTGTAGACCCCTCCCGCCGCGGAGGTATGTGCTCCGACATATTTGTTGCTCATGCTTGTTCCTCAAAAAAATTTGCGAAAGCTTAGCCAAAGAATCGTTAAGGGGACTGCAGGGTCGGAATGATAGCGGGTAAAATCGAGAAAGGTTTCAGGGTCGGACGACCCTGGGAAAACGTGATCAGTCCTCTTCGAACTCGATCGTGTAGTCTTTGTACATTCCCGTACCGGCCGGAATAGTACGGCCGATGATAACGTTCTCTTTCATGTCCGTCAGGTCGTCGATCTTGGCCGAGACCGCCGCCTCGGTGAGGACCTTGGTCGTATCCTGGAACGACGCCGCGGAGATGATGGAGTCTGCACTGACCGACGCACGGGTGATACCGACCAGGAACGGCTCGGCGATCGCCGGCTCGCCGCCGAGGCGCAGAATCTTCTCGTTCTCCTCTTTGAAACGCACCTTGGAGATCAGATCGCCTTCGATGAACTTCGTATCGCCGGAACGAACGATTTTCACCTGGCGGATCATCTGGGTAAAAATCACTTCAATGTGCTTATCGGCGATATTGACCCCCTGGCTGCGGTAAACCTGCTGGACTTCGCTGACGAGATAGTTGTAGAGTGCTTTGACCCCGAGAATCCGCAGAATCTCATGACTGGAGACCAACCCGTCGGAGAGGCGCTCGCCCGCATGGACAAATTCACCCGCATGGACCAGCGGACTCTGGTTTTTGTCGACGAAGTACTCTTTGACAATCCCGTTCTCGCTCGTGATGACGATACGCTGCTTGCCGCGCAGCGGCTTGCCGAAGCTGACCACCCCGTCGACTTCCGCGATCAGCGCGACATCTTTGGGCTTGCGGGCTTCGAAGAGTTCCGAAACACGCG
>JALWNV010000086.1:3099-6325 GCA_027083665.1 Helicobacteraceae bacterium | reverse complement strand
GAAGGGACGTTATATCAAAAACGCCGCACTCTCTTTGACGATGAGTCCGGCGGTCAAGTTCGATCTCAACGAACTCGCGGATATCAAGTAAATCCCGCGGCTTCGGCCGCAGCGCGAAATTTTGCGTTTGGCATCCGGGGATGCACAACGCAAGATTTTCATTATTGAAGATCTGAATCTTTGGACTGAAGAGAGATGGGGGCAGCGCTTCGCTGCTTAATCGGCCTTTCCCCGCCCCGCTTGAAGTTAGAGTCTGGAAAGGAGAAACAATGACCAAAGCGAAAAAAACTGAAGTCGTCGAATATCTGACGGAACAGTTCGGCAACGTGACGGCAGTGGTAATCTGTGATTACAAGGGTCTGGGGCACCATGACCTCGAAGAACTGCGCAATATCGCACGTGCCAACGACGCAAAAGTTCAGGTCGTCAAAAACACCCTCGCGAAGATCGCATTGAACAATGCGGGGATGAGCGGTGTCGAACTGGTGAACATGAACGTGTTCGTCTGGTCCGACGATGTCATCGCGGCAGCGAAAACGGCAGCGGATTTTGCAAAGAAAAACGACAAGCTTGTCATCAAAGCCGGTTATCTTGACAAAGAGCCTGCGGATGCGGCGAAGATCGAAGCGTTTGCAAAACTGCCGGGCCGCAACGAGCTGCTTGGAATGCTGGCTGCTACATGGATGGCACCGGTCACCAATTTTACGATCGGTCTCGACGCGCTGCGTAAGAAGCGTGAAGAATAGGCATAAATTATTAACAAAATACCCATTAGGAGATAAAAATGGCTGTAACCAAAGAAGACGTACTCGAGTACATCGCTAACCTTTCTGTTCTGGAACTGTCCGAGCTCGTCAAAGAGTTCGAAGAGAAATTCGGTGTTTCCGCACAACCTGTCGCGGTTGCCGGAGTCGGCGGCGGCGAAGCCGCTGCAGCGGAAGAGAAGACGGAATTTGATGTCGTTCTCACCGATGCCGGTGCAAAGAAGATCAACGTGATCAAAGCGGTTCGCGCCCTGACAGGCCTTGGCCTCAAAGAAGCGAAAGAAGCGGTCGAAGGTACACCGACTACGATCAAAGAAGGTGTCGACAAAGAGACTGCGGAAGAAGCGAAAAAAGCACTCGAAGAAGCGGGCGCTTCCGTCGAACTCAAGTAAGTTCGTTTCGTTTAACTACGGTGAAAGGCACTCGCCTTTCATGCCCGCCGGGCACTTTGCAGAGGGGAACGTCCCGTCTGCAAAGTGCCCTTTCGCGGTAGAAAACCACTAAGATTTATTACCTGTGGCTCTGTTCAGGAGTGACTGAACGAACGATCGTATTCTCAACGGGCACCGCTGTTGCTCTGATGAATTTCCTTAACCAATCTTACCGAGGTAGCTAATGTTAAACACTCTGTACTCCGGAAACCGTCTGCGGGTGGATTTTTCAAAAACACCGCAACAAATCGAAGTTCCGAACCTGCTTCAACTCCAACTCAGTTCGTACGAAAATTTTCTGATGATCGATAAAAAAGACCGTAGCCAGAGCGGTCTCGAACGTGTCTTCCAGTCTGTATTCCCCATTCATGACGCCCAGAACCGTATCACTCTCGAATACGTCGGTTCGGAAATCGGATCGCCGAAATATACCGTACGCGAGTGTATGGAGCGCGGATTGACCTATTCGGTCTCCTTGCGGATGAAAACCCGTCTCGTACTCTGGGACCGTGATGAAAACACCAAAGAGAAAAAAGGGGTCAACGAGATCAAGGAACAGAGTATCTTCATCCGCGATATCCCGCTGATGACCGATCGGACCTCTTTCGTCATCAACGGCGTTGAACGTGTCGTTGTCAACCAGCTCCACCGGAGTCCGGGCGTTATCTTCAAAGAGGAAGAGGCGACGACTGCCGGGAACAAACTGATCTATACCGGACAGATCATCCCCGACCGCGGTTCGTGGCTCTATTTCGAGTATGACCCCAAGGATATCCTCTATATGCGGATCAACAAGCGCAGAAAAGTGCCGGTGACAATCATGTTCCGCGCGCTGGGATACAGCAAGCAGGATATTCTGAAGCTTTTCTATCCGCTGCAGACGATCGAGATCGTCGACAACAAATTTCTCATGCCGTTCGAACCGCAGCAGTTCGACGGCCGGCTGGAGTTCGATCTGTGTGACGAGGAGGGCAAAGTGCTGGTCGCCTCGGGCAAGCGCCTGTCGGCCAAGAAAGCGCAAAAACTTCTCACCGAGGGTGTCAAGCGCGTGCAATATCCGATCGAGGTGCTCTGCGAGCGTTATCTCGCCGAGCCGGTGATCAATCCTGAAACGGGTGAAGTGCTTTACGATACCATGACGTCCATCGACGAGCTCAAGCTCAAAAAAATCGCCGAGGCGGGTATTGACTCCTTCGTCATCGCCAACGATCTCGCCAGCGGAGTCGACAGTTCGATCATCAACGCATTTCTGGCCGACGCCGACTCGCTCAAGCTGCTGCGGCAGACCGAGGAGATCGATGATGAGAACGATCTGGCGGCGATCCGTGTCTACAAAGTCATGCGCCCGGGTGAACCGGTGACGAAAGAGGCGGCGAAAGCCTTCGTCAACCAGCTCTTTTTTGATCCTGAGCGCTACGACCTGACCCGTGTCGGACGGATGAAGATGAACCACAAACTCGGACAGGATATTCCGGAGTATGTCACCGTACTGACAAACGAGGATATCATCAATACGGTCAAATACGTCATCAAGGTCAAAAACGGCCAGGGCCATATCGACGACCGCGACCACCTCGGTAACCGCCGTATCCGTTCGATCGGCGAATTGCTCGGCAACGAGTTGCACAACGGTCTGATCAAGATGCAAAAAGCGATCAAGGACAAGCTTTCGACGATGAGCGGTCCGATGGCCGAACTGATGCCGCACGACCTGATCAATTCGAAAATGATTACCAGCACGATTATGGAGTTTTTCTCCGGCGGTCAGCTGAGCCAGTTCATGGACCAGACCAACCCGCTCTCGGAAGTCACGCACAAGCGTCGCCTCTCCGCTCTCGGCGAAGGCGGTCTGGTAAAAGAACGTGCGGGCTTCGAAGTCCGTGACGTCCACCCGACGCACTACGGCCGTATCTGTCCGATTGAGACGCCGGAAGGCCAGAATATCGGTCTGATCAATACGCTGGCGACTTATTCCAAGGTCAACGAGCACGGCTTTATCGAAGCGCCGTACAACATTGTCAAAGACGGTGT
>JALWNV010000086.1:0-3089 GCA_027083665.1 Helicobacteraceae bacterium | reverse complement strand
TCCCGAGAATGTCGTCTACCTGACGGCGACGCAGGAGGAGGGCGTGACGATTGCGGCCGCATCGAACAAAGTCGACGAGAACGGCAATTTTGTCGAAGACCTGATCGAACTGCGCAAAGACGGCGAGATCATGCTGGGGTCCCCGAGTGCGGCACAGTACATGGACCTCTCCTCGCACATGGTCGTCGGTGTCGCGGCATCGCTGATCCCGTTCCTCGAGCATGATGACGCCAACCGTGCCCTCATGGGCTCGAACATGCAGCGCCAGGCGGTGCCGCTGCTCAAGCCGACAGCACCGATGGTCGGTACCGGGGTCGAGAAGCTCGTCGCCCGCGATGCGTGGGAGAGTGTCAAAGCCAAGCGTGCCGGTGTCGTCGAGAAGATCGACGCGCGTCACATCTATGTCATCAGCGAAGACAGCGAGGGGGCGGTTATCGACTACTATCCGCTGCAGAAGAACCTTCGAACCAACCAGAACACGACCTTCGGTCAGAAGCCGATCGTCAAGGTCGGCGACAGGGTCGAGGCCGGACAGGTCCTCGCCGACGGTCCGAACATGGACCAGGGCGAACTGGCGCTGGGTCAGAATGCGTTGGTCGCGTTCATGCCGTGGAACGGCTACAACTTCGAGGATGCGATCGTTATCAGCGAGAAGTTGATCCGCGAAGACGCCTATACCTCGGTACATATCTATGAAAAGGAGGCCGAGGCCCGCGAACTCAAGCACGGGGTCGAAGAGATCACGCGCGACATTCCCAATGTACGTGACGAGGATCTCGCGCACCTGGATGAGAGCGGGATCGTCAAGATCGGTACCTATGTCAACGGGGGGATGATTCTCGTCGGAAAGGTTTCTCCCAAAGGCGAAGTGAAGCCGACGCCCGAAGAGCGCCTGCTGCGTGCCATCTTCGGCGAAAAAGCCGGTCATGTCGTCAACAAATCGCTCTATTGTCCGCCGAGTATGGAAGGGATTGTCGTTGATGTCAAGGTCTTTACGAAAAAAGGCTACGACAAAGACCCCCGCACCCTCGAGATGGAGAAGATGGAGCGCGACGAACTCGAACGCGAGCACTACGACCGCCTGCTGATGATCGACAAAGAGGAGATGATGCGTATCGTTTCACTGCTGACGAAAGCACCGCTTGAGAGCGACGTCACGGCCAACGGTACCGAGTACAAAGCCGGCGAATATATCAAGGCCGAGGATCTCGAGCATGTCAACCGTTTCGCGATGAATAACATCGTCAAGGCGTACAGCGAAGAGGTCCAGAGCAAGTACAACAAGACCAAAAATCACTTCCAGCGTGAGAAGAAGAAGTTCCGCGACGAACACGAAGAGAAGCTGAATATCCTTGAAAAAGACGACATCCTGCCCAACGGCGTCGTCAAGTACGTCAAGGTCTATATCGCGACCAAACGCAAGCTCAAGGTCGGGGACAAAATGGCCGGACGCCACGGAAACAAGGGTATCGTTTCGACGATCGTTCCGGAAGTTGACATGCCGTACATGGCCAACGGCCGCGCGGTCGACGTCTGTCTGAATCCGCTGGGGGTTCCTTCGCGTATGAATATCGGACAGATCCTCGAGATGCACCTCGGTATGGTCGGGCGCCAGCTCGGCGACCAGCTGCAGGAGCAGTTCGAAAAAGAGCAGGAGAATCTGGTCGCTTCGCTGCGTGAAAAGATGAGCGAGATCGCGTCGGCGGCGAAACTGATGAAACTCGAAAACGCCGTCGAGAAGATGAGCGATGACGAGATTCTCAAGTTCGCACGCGACTGGGCGCAGGGCGGGGTCCGTTTCGCTTCACCGATCTTCGAAGGGGTCGACGCCGAGGAGTTCGCGAAACTCTTCGAGATGGCGAAGATGGATCACGACGGCAAGACCGTGCTGTTCGACGGCAAGACCGGTGAACAGATCAAAGAGCGTGTCAACGTCGGCTACATGTATGTCATCAAGCTGCACCACCTTGTTGACGAGAAAGTGCATGCCCGTTCGACCGGGCCTTACTCGCTGGTCACTCAGCAGCCTGTCGGCGGTAAGGCGCTGTTCGGCGGACAGCGCTTCGGAGAGATGGAAGTATGGGCACTCGAGGCGTACGGCGCTTCGGCGGTCCTCAAAGAGATGCTGACGATCAAGTCCGACGATGTCGACGGCCGTGTCGCGGCATACAAAGCATTGACCAAAGGTGAAAGTGTTCCGGAATCCGGCATTCCGGAAACACTCTTCGTATTGACAAAAGAGCTGCAGTCCCTTGCGCTTGATGTAGAGATTTTTGACGAGGTGGAAGACGATGAGCAAATTAGTGCCGATTGAAGTGACGGAAGAGAACCGTCCCAAAGATATTAAACAGCTGCAGTTTCGGCTGGCGAGCCCGGAGAAGATCCTCTCGTGGAGCCACGGCGAGGTCAAAAAGCCCGAGACGATCAACTACCGTACGCTCAAGCCTGAGCGTGACGGCCTCTTCTGCGCGAAGATTTTCGGCCCTGTGCGCGACTATGAATGTCTGTGCGGCAAATACAAGAAGATGCGCTACAAAGGTGTCGTCTGCGAAAAATGCGGGGTCGAGGTTACGACGTCGAAAGTCCGCCGTACCCGTATGGGGCATATCGATCTGGTAACGCCGGTCGCGCATATCTGGTATGTCAGCTCTCTGCCGAGCCGTATCGGAACGCTACTGGGCGTCAAGATGAAAGACCTCGAGCGCGTACTGTATTACGAAGCGTACATCGTCAAAAACGGCGGCGAGGCGTTTTACGACGCGGAACAGAGCACGCCGGTTAAAAAATACGACGTACTCAACGAAGAGCAGTACCGCACCCTTTTTCAGCGCTACAGCGAAACCGGCTTCGAAGCCTATATGGGCGGAGAGATCGTCCGCGACCTGCTTGAAGACATCGACCTTGTCGAGCTCTTTTCACAGCTCAAAGAAGATATGGCGGCGACGAAATCCGAAGCGAAGCGCAAGACCATCGTCAAGCGCCTGAAGGTGATCGAGTCGTTCCTCAATTCCGGCAACAATCCGGGATGGATGATGCTCACGGCCCTGCCGGTGCTGCCGCCGGATCTGCGGCCGCTGGTGAGTCTCGAC
>JALWNV010000085.1 GCA_027083665.1 Helicobacteraceae bacterium | reverse complement strand
CCCCGAAACGATCTGCACGTCCCCTTTGGCGACCTTGCACATTTTCGACAGCAGTGCTATGATGTGTTTATTGGCCTTTCCGTCGACCGGCGGGGCGGTGATACGAAGTTTACGCTCGTCTCCCATAATTTCGGCGAGATCGTTCGAACTGGCTTTTGGCTGAATACGAAGGTTGAGCAGAAGGTCGTCGTTGTCGAAGCTGTACCACATGACGCCATTATAAGGCGAAGAGGCTGAGGAACGGATATGAAACGGCTGTTGCTATTGATACCGCTGCTGCTCTCTGCCGCCGGCAGGCAGGAGTGTACGGAGATGCTCGAAGCGTTCGCGCCGCTGGAACAGGCGTACGATGCCGTGGTCGAATCGGGGATCGCTTCGCCTGTTGCGGAAGACGTCATCCGGGATTTCCGCGAAGAGGGCGGGAAAATCTACCGTGAATGCAAAGATAAGATGAGTACCACGCGCTGGTATATGCTGGGGAAAAAGATTGCCCCGGGCAAAGTGAAGATTGCCGAATTTCATCTGCCTTCGCCCGAAGAGCTTAAACAGTATGCGATCAGCCATCCGCCCGTCGTCATCGATTACCGCTGCGGGACGGTCGTTCAGGGCGGACGGCAGCCTCGTCCCGGTCTGTTGGGGAGATAATGATGCGAATGATACTCTTTTGGGTTTCTGCGATGCTGACACTCGGTGCGGCCGAGTGTGAAAAACTCGAAAAGGCATTCGCCGAACTCGACGGCGATTTCCGTACGGCCCGGACGATTAAATCACCCTCGCAGCGTTACGGCTACTACTACCGGTATATTTTGACCGGTTCGGATTTGATGGCCCGATGCCGCAACGACCGGCGCAACTACAAATATGCGGAAATCGTGCGAAAACTCCGTGCGGCCGAACGGCAGTGTGCCGGTTTGCGCCGGAAAGTGATCGAAGAGCAGTGGCGTATCAACCATGTGCGGCCGGTGGTCAAAGTGGTCTATCAAACCTGCAATTATTGATTTTTTCGCTAAAATACGCCTCCGCAAACGTCCTCATCGCTTAACTGGATAAAGCAGGGCCCTCCTAAGGCCTAGCTCGAGGTTCGAGTCCTCGTGGGGACACCACTTCTTTTCTCTGTGTTACATTCAACGCGCCGGCAATAACGCATAGATATCGGCGATATCTGCTTTGAGACGGTAAAGGGTGTTAATCTCGCCGGTTTCAAGCGCGTGATTAAGCTGCGAAAGCATCTGCTGAAGTTTTTTCGCGATGGGATGCTGTGTGAGAGGCTTTTCTTCCGTTTCACTCTTTTTGTCCCTGCTCTCCTTGGGATAATCGGCTAGTTTTGTTTCGAACTCCTCTTTGATTCTTTCGATATCGTAGCGATAGTAAATATCGCCGGATCTTCCGATGAACGCTTTGGCGATACCGTGAGTGACCGCCTGTTCATAGGGGAATCCTTTTTGCTCCGGGTGATTGGCATCCCTGATTCCGAGATCGTAGAGGACTTTTCCGACGGTTTTGGCATCGACCTCGTAGGCTTTCCCGATTTGGGTCATGGTTTGATACATCAGGTCTCCTTGAAGAATGTAAATCGGAGGGGCTCGAGCACCCTCTCGTCAAAAGTATATCGGAAAACAATTAAATAAAACAATAACAATATGCAAAAAAACATAAATAGTTAAGAATAATTTAAAATAACATAGGTTAACATTTGATATCCCAAACGATAAAAGGAGTTAAAATGAAACTGGGCAAAACAGCAGCGACATTGATCGCGGTACTGGCGGCAAGTGTACAGCTGATGGCGGTCAATCTGAATACGGCAAGCGCGCAAGAGCTGCAAAGTATCAAAGGAGTCGGTCCGTCCACGGCGGCAAAGATCATCGAATACCGCAAAAACAATCCATTCGATACGATCGATGAGGTTATGAACGTCAAAGGGATCGGTGAGAAAAAATTCGCCAAAATTAAAAACGATCTCGAGGTCTGACCGGCATCCTGCCGGCGGGACTTCGCGGATATCCCCCGGTGCTTCATATCCTCTCCAACGACTTCATGTTAAAATCACGCCAAATTCGAAAAGGATGTTTCGATGGTGAAAATCGCCGCAATACAGATGGGCATGGGTGAGGATAAAACCGCCAACCGTGAAAAAGCGAAATCGCTGGTACGCGAGGCGGCGGAAAACGGTGCACAGATTATTCTCTTGCCCGAACTCTTCGAAGGGCTCTATTTCTGCAAGGATACGGATACGAAATATTTCGATTGGGCGAAAGCGCGCGAAGGCCATCCTCTGATCGCGGAATTTTCCGAACTGGCAAAATCAGTGGGGGTCGTTTTGCCGTTGAGTTATTTCGAGCGCGACGGCGAAGACTATTACAATTCGCTGGTCGTGATCGATGCCGACGGCACGGTACTGGAAAACTACCGAAAGACGCATATTCCCGACGGACCGGGATATGAGGAGCAGTTCTATTTCCGCCCGGGCGATACGGGGTTTCGGGTCTGGCAGACGCGTTTTGGACGGATCGGCGTCGGAATCTGCTGGGATCAGTGGTTCCCCGAAACGGTGCGCAGCCTTGCGCTGATGGGAGCGGAACTGATTTTTTTCCCGACGGCTATCGGCAGCGAACCGGAGATCGGCATCGACAGCCGTGAGCATTGGCAGCGGGTGCAGCAGGGGCATGCCGCGGCCAATACGGTGCCGGTCATCGCGGCAAACCGTATCGGTGTGGAGGAGGGCGAGAGCTGCACACTCACGTTTTACGGCTCATCCTTCGCCACGGATGCGACCGGCAAAAAGATCGCGGAGCTGAATCGGGAGAGCGAAGGGGTGCTGTATGCCGAGTACGACCTTGGTGCGGCGGAGAAGCTGCGCGAATACTGGGCGCTGTTCAAGGACCGCCGGCCGTCGATGTACGGCAGGGTATGTAAGCCTTTGGCGTAGCTTCTTTTAAGACGAGTCGTATTATGCTATGCCGCCAACTTATGATAAAAAAGGATAATGATGAAGCTTTTGTCCATACTGACCGTCGCGATACTGCTTATGCTGTCGGGCTGCAGCGGGAATACGTCGCCGAAACCCGAAATGACCAAACCGTTGATCGTCGGAATGGATGCGGATTACCCGCCGATGACGTTCAAAGACAGCCGGGGTAAACTGCAGGGCGTCGAGGTGGATTTCGCCTATGCGTTGGGCCGGGAACTGGGTCGGCCGGTTCAGATCGAGGTGCTACCGTGGCCGCAGCTGGCCGATGCCGTCTTGAATCAGGGGGTCGATATGGTTATGTCCGGTGTTTCGATCACGAAAGAGCGGGCGGCAAAAGCGCTTTTTTCAAAGCCCTATGCACAGATATCGCAGATGGCCGTGATGAAAGAGGGGGCGAAGCTGCCCGAACCGTACAGCAAAGGTCGGGGCATGAAAATCGGTTTTCAAAGCGGTACGACCAGCGAGGCGTTTGTCCGACGCGTGTTTCCCGAAGCGACGACGGTACCGTCGGTGACGATGCGTGACGGGATGGTGAAATTGCTCGAAGGCAAAACTGATTACTTTTTCGCCGACGCACCGGCGGTGTGGTACTATACGGCCAACACGCCGCTGAAAGGTCTGATGGGGTGGTATGTTCCTTATACACAGGAAAATCTTGCCTGGGCGATCGCTGGGGACAATATCGCGCTCAAAGAGCGGGTCGATGCCGTGATAGAGAAGTGGAAGAAAAACGGATTTATCTCCCGGACGCTTCAAAAGTGGATCCCGGTCCGTATCGTGACGCCGCAAAAGAGCGAACCGATTCATTTCGAGTAGTATTACCCCAGCAGCGCTGAGAGCCTCTGAGCATCGACAAGGGTCAATTCGTCATTTTGCAGATCGGTCAGTTCATTGGAGAACCCCCGTTTGGCGAAAAGATAGACGGATATCGGCCGTAATCCCACCGTCATGCATTTTTCCTGCAGTTTGACCAGTTCGCTCCGGTTCATCTTCGTATTGGTCCATTTGCACTCTCCGACGATAAATCCCCCCTGAGGATGACGGGCAAGGATGTCGAGCTCGATCTGCCGGTCCCAATAGCTTCCGCACCGCAGCCGGGGATCGTCTCCGAGGTTTCGTTTGAGATACTGCTGTGAAAGCTCTTCGAAGACCAGCCCCGTAAAAGCGGTGTGCTGCAGATTGAAGTGTTCGAAAACCCCCTCGTATATTCCCCGTTCTATCCGGCGGTGCTGGGGAGAGATGAAACGAAACCAAAAGCGCAGAAACGGTTGGCGGAAACGGAGCTTGTGCGAAATACGGTGGCGACTGAGCTCGCGTTTGAGTTTCTGTTTGGGGTAGGCTTTTTCCGGCGGGGCCTCGCGCGAGGGTTCGATATCGATAATACCGAGCTGCTGAAGATGCGCAATGAGTTCACCGCCTCTGGCCTCGCCGATACGGGCCCGGCGGCAGGCGGAATGGATACGGCGGTCGCCCTTGGCGATCGCCTGCAGGAGGGCGACGGTATCGGCGTCTTCGAGGATATCGGTATGGATACGGTTGTAATGTTCGCCGTAATGCTCGAGGACATTTCTTTCGAGCAGTGTTTCGATATCTTCGGTCGTATCGATATCGATGCCGCTTCCGCCGAAAACGGCGAAGTAGCGGATCAATGTCTCCATATCTTCGGGGTAGGTGCTGTGATAGAAGTCTTTCAGTTGTTTGATGAGCAAGAAATACGGCTTTTTTTGGAAAAATTATAGCACAGGTTCGGATTCAGAAAAGATTCAGCGCACTATGTCATGCTTACGTCATTTGTAAGGTTGGGAGGAAGAGGATGACCTACCGTTATATCGGCCGAAGCGGGCTGCGTGTCAGCCCGATCGGCCTGGGAACGATGACGTTCGGAACGCAGTGCGACGAAAAAACGGCCTTCGCCATTATGGACAAGGCCTGCGACGCCGGTGTCAACTTCTTCGATACGGCTGAACTTTATCCTGTGCCGCCGAGTGCGGAGAAAGCGGGCGAGACGGAGTGTATTGTCGGACGGTGGCTCAAAACCCGCCCGCGGGAGAGCCTGATCCTGGCGACCAAGGTTGCCGGTGCGGCGTCGGGCTGGTTCGTGCCGCCGATCCGCCACGGCCTGACGGCGATCGACCGGTTTCATATCGAGCGGGCGGTCGAGGGGAGCCTGCGGCGGCTGCAGACGGACTATATCGACCTGTATCAGATGCACTGGCCCGATACCGTCGTGCCGGTCGAGGAGTCGATGGAGGCGTTCGACCGTCTCGTGCAGAGCGGAAAGGTGCGTTATATCGGTACTTCCAACGATACGGCCTACGGCACGACGAAGGCGTTGACGGCCTCACAGTGCAAAGGCCTTGCGCGTTTCGAGTCGATCCAAAACAACTTTTCCCTGCTCAACCGCCGTTTCCTGGACGAGCTTGCGACGCTTTGCCGCTGTGAGCGGATTTCACTGCTGCCGTATTCGCCGCTCGGCGGCGGGGTGCTCAGCGGGAAGTACAACCGGGCCGAGATCACACAGGGGCGCTTCGCGGACTATTTCCGCTCGCCCAACGCGCGGCAGCGCCTGATGGCGGCACGCTTTGTCAACGACAAGACGCTTGCGTCGACACAGCGTTATCTGAAGATTGCTGCGGATGCGGGACTTGATCCCGTCACGATGGCGACGGCCTGGAGCAAACAGCATGACTTCGTCGCTTCGACCATTGTCGGCGCAACGAAACCCGAACAGCTTGATGCGACGCTTGCGGCGATGGAGCTGACACTAGATGAAACGATTTTAAAAGCCTGTGACGATGTACATGCGGATATTCTTTACCCTATGGGTTAGCCTGTGGTTGCTTGGCGGATGTGCCATGAAAAAGCCGGCAGTGTCGCAACCTTATGTCATCGTTTTCAAAACACCGCAGTGGCGTTTTGCCGATACCGGTTATATCCGCAGGGGCGACGGCGTGACGGAACTCGAAGTCTTCGAAGCCGGTCAGCGTCTCCTGCGGCTTCAGATCGCGAAGACGGTCTGCGTTGAATCGGAGGGATGTATCGGCAAGGAACAGTTCAATGCGCGCTACCTCAGCAGCGCCTATCCCGGAAATCTGTTCGCTCATGTCCTTCGCGGCGAACCGATTTACGCGAAGCTGAACCTGAAAACAACACCCGAAGGTTTCGAACAGGCTATTCAGCTTCCGGAAGCGGATATCGTCTATCGGGTCGAAAACGCAAAGGTCTATTTCAAAGACCGTAAAAATCATATTCTGATCAAACTGAAACCTATCTAAACAGTATCGATAAAAGGGGAGGCGTTTTCGCACGGCGTTTTCTTAAGTAAAGCTTTATTTAATGTAGTTTTTAGTATTATTTCGCGTTCAATACTCCCTTGAAAGGGATTGTATTCT
>JALWNV010000084.1:2667-6384 GCA_027083665.1 Helicobacteraceae bacterium | reverse complement strand
TCCTGAAGCAGCTTCAGCGTAATCGCCCCGCGAAACTGTGCCAGCTTCAGTACGGTTTTCGGGTTATGCGCATAAAAAATATCCTCCATCGCCACCGCCTCGATCGCGTGCTGCGCGAAAAGCTGTTCGATCGCTTCGACGATCTGGGGAATCTGCAGCTGGAGCGCTTCGGCTTTCATTCGGACCAGTCCCGCTTCGAGCAGCCGCATCCGGCTGCCGTCGAGTTCAAGCAGCGCGTATCCGCAATTGCGCGTTCCCGGATCGATTCCGAGAATAATCACATTTTCCCTCCCTGTGAACAAAGATATTCACATCGTCTCTCTTTATCGCAATTTGCCGCAGGCACGGTATTTTCAGAATCTTTTTTCATTGAACCTCTGCTATAATTCACATTGTAATCCACAGGATGTGAATAACTTTTCGGAACCGTTCTTCTCTTACATATTGTATCCTAAAACGGCGGCACACCCTGCATCATGAACCAAAGGCGGAAAATGAATATCGGCGACACCGTTTTACACATGCTCAAAGAAGAGATAAGCGATATTGAATACAACCGCTATATCAAGCAGCTGAACTACCTCCCCAAGTCCTCGCGAAGCAACCTCGCCGTTTTCGAGGTGCCCAACCCGCTGATCGCCAGCTGGGTCAAAAACCGGTACGCCGAAAAAATCGCCCATCTGTTCGAAGTCAAGACCGGCAACCGCCCCGACGTCGAAATCCGCCTGAAAAAACCCAAATCCGCCGCCGGAAAAAGCGGAATGAAAAAAACGGAAAAATCCCCGTCCGAACCGGCACTGCTGACAATGCTCAATCCCGCCTACACTTTCGCCAACTTCGTGGCGGGAAGTTCCAACCAGTTTGCCTACGCCGCAGCCAAAAGCGTCAGCGAAAAACCCGGGCAGGTCTACAATCCGCTCTTTATCTACGGCGGCGTAGGACTGGGAAAAACCCATCTGATGCAGGCGATCGGCAACGCACTGCTTCCGCAGGGGAAAAGCGTCATCTACACCTCCGTCGAACAGTTCGTCAACGACTTCACCCGGCACCTGCGAAATCAGACGATGGACCATTTCAAGGAAAAATACCGCCAGTGCGACCTGCTGCTCATCGACGACGTCCAGTTTCTGAGCAACAAAATCCAGACCCAGGAGGAGTTTTTTCACACTTTCGAAACCCTGCGCAACGACGGCAAACAGATCGTCATGACCGCAGACAAGCCGCCCAAACGCATCGCCGGACTCGAAGCGAGGCTTCAAAGCCGTTTCGAATGGGGCCTTGTCGCCGATATCCAGCCCCCCGAACTGGAAACAAAAATCGCCATTATCAAAAAAAAGTGCGAGCTCAACCGTGTCATTCTGGGCAACGACGTCATCAACTATATCGCCACCGTCATCGAAAGCAATACCCGCGAGATCGAAGGCATCCTCTCCAAACTCCATGCCTATTCGCAGCTGATGCACCAGGAAATCACCATCGATTTCGCCAAAAACGTCCTGCGCGAACAGCTGCAGGAGAAAAGCGACAATATCACGATCGACTCCATCATGAAAACCATCGCGCGCGAACTCAACGTCAAGCCCAGCGAAATCCGCTCCAAAAGCCGCAGCCGGAACATCGTCGCCGCCCGCCGCGTCGCCATCTATCTCACCCGCGAACTCACTCCGATGTCCATGCCGCAGATCGCACAATACTTCGGCATGAAAGACCACAGCACCGTCAGCCACACCATGAAAAAAATCCACCGGTTGCTTGAAGAAGACGAAGCGTTCAAAATCCGTATCGAGGAACTGCACAATAAAATCTCCGCCCGCACGCATACGGAACAATAATATAAATGCCAAATAAAAAAAGCTATAATGACAGGCGTGAACGGATGTGAACCGGCCGCCGATGATATTCACATCTTCAAAGCCGTGAAATAGGGAGTTGCAGAGCTGTTTTCACCAAAACACGCCGTACTACTATTATCTACTAAAAATTTAAAATATAAACAGGAGTTTTGATGCAGATTCAAATCGCGAAATCCGTTTTGGAAAACATACTGATTCATGCTCAACCCTTTCTGGAGAAAAAAGACCTCTCCCAGATCACCTCTCATCTGCATTTCGAAGCGACCGCCTCGAACACCCTGACCGTCAAGGCGACCGATTCGGAAATCGGGATTGTCATTTTCTCCGAAAACGTTACGGTACTCGAACCCGGTATCGCGACCGCCAACGGCAAGAAACTGCTCGATATCGTCCGTATTCTCAATGACGGAAACGTCGATCTCGCCACAGCAGGAACCATGCTTGAAATCAAGCAGGCCCATTCGGATTTCCAGCTGCCGATGTACGAAGCCAAAGAGTATCCCCTCTTTCCAAGCGTCGACGACAAGCCCAGGGTCCGTATCGATTCCGCACTGCTGATAAACTCCCTGAAAAAAATCACGCCGGCAGCCGATACCAACAATCCGAAATTCGAACTTAACGGCGCCCTGATCGATATCAAAGAGTCCCTCATCAATTTTGTCGCCACCGATACCCGGCGTCTGGCCATCATCACCGTCGAGCAGCAAAACGAAAGCGAACTCGCTCTGATCGTTCCCAAAAAAGCCATTATCGAAATCCAGAAACTCTTTTCCGCCAATATCGATATCTTCTACGATGCGACGCACCTGATGATCCGATCCGACCAATATCTGTTTTTCACCAAACTCATCAACGGAAAATTTCCCGATTACAACCGTATCATCCCCAACAGCACCAATTACAATCTCACCCTGCCCAAAAGCGATATCGTCAAAGCCGTCAAGCAGATCACGACGATTTCAAACGACATGAAACTGACGCTGCAGCCGGAGAAAATTCTTTTCGAGAGCCTCAGCGACGAAAACAACAAAGCCTCCACCGAAATCGAAATGCCGACCGGCATCGATACCGTTTTCACGTTCGCCGTCAACAGCCGCTATCTGCTCGACTTTCTCGGCCAGACCGAACAGAGCCATTTCGTTCTCGGTCTCAACGAGCCCAACCTTCCCTTTTTGCTTCAAGAAGACAACTACAAAACCGTTGTCATGCCGATCGTCATCTGACCTTTTTTCACACGCTGCACCCCCTTTCCGGGCAGCCACGCTCCGTCTTAACGGTTCTTTCAATCCTTTTTCGATAAAATAGAGCCCACTACAGCCTACGGGAGCGATTATGGAACAAAACTACGGCGCCGGCAATATCAAGGTCCTCAAGGGCCTCGAAGCCGTACGGAAACGTCCGGGAATGTACATCGGTGACACCGGGCACCGGGGTCTTCACCATCTTGTCTACGAAGTCATCGACAACTCGATCGACGAAGCGATGGCCGGATACTGCGATACGATCACCGTCACACTGACAAAGCAGGGGACCGCGCGAATCTCCGACAACGGACGCGGTATTCCGACTGATCTGCATCCGACCGAAAAAGTTTCGGCGGCGACCGTCGTTCTCACAGTATTGCATGCCGGCGGAAAATTCGACAAGGATACGTACAAAGTTTCCGGCGGGCTCCACGGTGTCGGGGTTTCGGTCGTCAACGCGCTCAGTGCCCATCTGCATATGACCATCTATCGCGACGGCAAGATTCATGAGCAGGATTTCAGACAGGGCATTCCCGAAAAACCGCTGGAAGTAACGGGAACCACCCGAAAACACGGCACGACCATCGAATTCGGCCCCGCTCCGTCTATTTTCACAGAAA
>JALWNV010000084.1:0-2657 GCA_027083665.1 Helicobacteraceae bacterium | reverse complement strand
ATCTGGCCAAGCGTTTCAAAGAGCTTGCCTATCTCAATCCCCAGATCAAGATCATCTTCAAAGACGAACGTGACGGCCGCAGCGAAACCTATCATTTCGAAGGGGGCATCAGCCAGTTCGTACAGGATCTGAATAAAAAGACCCGGATCGCTTCCGTGTTCGAATTCAATGCGAAAATCGAAGATATCGAGGTCGATATCGCTTTGATGTACAACGACGCGTATGACGAAAAAGTCTACAGTTTCGTCAACAATATCCGTACCCCCAACGGCGGAACGCACGAAGCGGGTTTCCGTGCCGGCCTGACACGGGTTATCTCCACCTACAATGCCCAAAACGGCAATGCGAAGGAAAAAGACGTCAAAATCAGCGGCGAGGATGTCAAAGAGGGTCTGATCAGCGTGATTTCCGTCCGTGTGCCCGAACCGCAGTTCGAGGGGCAGACCAAAGGTAAACTCGGCAATACCTATGTACGCCCGCTCGTGCAGAAACTCACCTACGAAAAGCTTTCAAAGTATTTCGAAGAGAACCCCATCGAAGCCAAAGCGATCGTGCAAAAAGCGCTGCTGGCGGCCAAAGGGCGCGAAGCGGCGAAAAAAGCGCGCGACCTGACCCGCCGAAAAGACGCCATGACCGTCGGAACCCTGCCCGGCAAGTTGGCGGATTGCCAGAGCAAAGATGCGAGCATCAGCGAACTTTACCTGGTCGAGGGCGATTCCGCCGGCGGTTCCGCGAAACAGGGACGTGACCGCGTATTTCAGGCGATTTTGCCGTTGAAAGGGAAAATTCTCAACGTCGAAAAGGCCCGGTTGGACAAAATCCTCAAATCCGATGAGATTACGAATATGATCACGGCGCTGGGCTGCGGAATCGGCGAGGAGTTCAACGAAGAGAAACTGCGCTATCACAAGATCATCATTATGACCGATGCCGACGTGGACGGTTCGCATATCCAGACGCTTCTGTTGACGTTTTTCTTCCGCTATTTCCCGACAATCGTCGAAAACGGCTATCTTTATCTCGCGCAGCCGCCGTTGTACCGTTACAAAAAAGGAAAAAAAGAGCTCTATTTCAAAGACGATCGCGTCATGAACGATTTTCTGATCGACAACGGGGTGGAGTCGCTGGAAATCGAAGGCATCGGACACAACGACCTGGTAAGTTATTTCAAGATGGTCGATCACTACCGTGCCAGCCTCGAAGCCCTGGAGCGTCGCTATGCGCTGGTGACGCTGATCCGTCATTTTATCGAGAACCCCGATATTATCGGACTCGATTCGGTCAAAATGTATGAAGAGGTCGAACGTTTTCTTCAGGAAAACAACAACAATATTCTCTCGAAACTCGTGACGGAAGAGGAGATTCATCTTTTCGTACAGACGGAAGAGGGGATGGAAGAGCTCCGTATCAACGATGAACTTTTCAGCGCACCGCATTTCAGCGAAGCGCAGTTCGTTTACAACAAGATCAGGGAGTGGGATATCGATGTCGGCGGAGATCCGCTTGAAGTGCTCGAACGGATCAAGGACCATGCACGGAAAGGTTCCTATATCCAGCGCTACAAAGGTTTGGGGGAGATGAACCCCGAACAGCTGTGGGAAACGACGATGACCCCGGAAAACCGGGTTTTACTGCGTGTTACGATCGATGACGCGGAAGCCGCCAGTGATGCGTTCAGCCTCTTTATGGGAGATGAAGTCGAACCGCGGCGAAACTATATCGAGACCCATGCGAAGGATGTCAAACATCTTGACGTGTGACAACTGATGCTGTATCCCGAACAAAAAGAGCGTGAAAACCGCTTCAAACTTGCGCTGCGTATGGGCATACCGATTTTCGCCCTTGCCGTCATTACCGTAACGTCGGTTCTTTCGCGCTATTTCGATCATATACCCGTTTCGTTCGTTATCATCGCCTTTTCGATGCTCGGCATCATGGTCTACTATCTGTTCTATCTGATATACCAGGGCTTCAACGAACGGATTACCGATCCGATCAGCCATGCGTTCACCCGCGAATATTTTATGCAGATGATGCAGAAGGCTTTGGAAAAAAAAGCATATACCTTTGTGCTTTTCGGCATTGAAAATCTCGACGATATCAACCGCCAATACGGATTCGTCAACGGTGACAGGGTTTTGCGGGACGTGGCATACCGGCTGTCGGAATACTTCGAGGAAAAAGGGCTTTCGAACATTCCCATCGCCCATTTCAAAGGAGGCGACTTTCTTATCGCGCTTGAAGGGGAGATGGAATCGTATCGGTCGATGATGGATTTGATGTGCGTCAAGTTCAAGCAGTACAGCGTCAATGATATCGAGATCGATCTGTTCGGCTCCATCGCGGATTCGCGGCAAAGCCGGGATCTCGAAAAGATCGTCGAACAGCTTTTCGAGCTTCAAAACGAAAAGCGCAAAATGTTCGTCCGGCATGAAGAAACGGAGGTCAATCCCGATACGATCGAACGTCTTGTAATCGAAGCGATCGAACACAATACATTTTCCTACCGATACCAGACCGCCTATCACGGCAAAGAACCCGTTTTGCACGAGATGACGGTCAAGCTGCCGACACATGAGGGAAAACGGATTCACCAGAAACGTTTCATACCCGTGATCAACCGTCTGGGGCTGCGGCGCGAATATGACAGGCTTCAG
>JALWNV010000083.1 GCA_027083665.1 Helicobacteraceae bacterium | reverse complement strand
GGACTGACGTGGACAAAATCGTCCAGCCGGCATTCATGCTCGACGACCGCCCCCGTATTGACGATCGTTCCTCTGCCGATACGGGCTTCGGTGTTGATGACCGCCTTGGGCATCACGACGCATCCCGCCCCCAAAACGGCGTCCCCGGCCACCGCGGCCGAAGGGTCTACCAGTGTCACCGGCGTCAACCCCGCCGCCTCCATTTTTGCGAACACGGCTTCACGTGCCGCATTCGTACCGATCCCCAGCGCAACCGGTGTCTGCGGAAAGCGCTGCAAAAACCGCTCGAAAGTCAAGGCTTTTTCGGCTGCGTCATCGATCCAGACGATGTCGGAAAAACCTGTGCTGCGCGCAATCTGCGCGACCACCTTTCCGTGTCCGCCGATGCCGTAGATCCCGATACGATCAGTTGCTTCCATTGAACTTCTCCGTCGTGGCATGCCCCTGTGCGCTGACACCTTCGCGGGCGACGACCTTCTTGATCGTCAGCAGAACGATTTTGGCGTCAAGCACCCAGGAGAGATGATCGACATACCAGACATCAAGCGCGAATTTTTCCTGCCATCGGATCGCGTTGCGGCCGTTGACCTGCGCCCAACCGGTAATCCCCGGTTTCACATCGTGGCGGCGTTTTTGCTCGTCGCTGTACAGCGGCAGATACTCTTCGAGCAGCGGACGCGGACCGATAAAACTCATTTCTCCCTTGAGGACATTGAACAGCTGCGGCAGCTCGTCGAGGCTGAGCGATCGGATCAGTTTCCCCGCACCGTGCAACCGCTGTTCGTCGGGCAGAAGTTCGCCGTGCTCGTCGCGCCGTTCGTCCATGGTTCTGAGTTTGTAGATTTTGAAGATCTTTCCTTTGTAGCCCGGGCGCCGCTGCACGAAAAAAACCGGCCGCCCCAGCGAGACATAGACCGCAAGAACCGCACCGATCAGAACAGGGGCCGACACCGCCAGCAGTATCGCTGCCCCGATACGGTCGAGCAGCGGCTTGACGACATTGCGGTACATCCGTTAGATCTTTACCTTGTATATCTTGACAAACGGCGTCAGCTCGACCGGTTCGAACAGTTTCGGGTCATACTTTCCGAAAACGAACATCTGAATGTAGTTCGAGTTGAGCATGCGGTCATCCAAAATCAAAAAGCGGCGGTACGACGCCATGAAAACGACGGAGACACGCCCCTGCATATCGTTGAGCTGCGACTGAACCGCCACCGTGCCGTCTTTTTTCTGCGTGACGGTATAAAACGCTTTGAGCGGCAGTTCCTGGCGTCCGATCCGGATTTTGCCCGTGCGCTTGTCCAACGCCACTCCCTGCCCGAAGTTGATCATCGTTTTACTGTCTTGAAAATTTCGTGCCGCATAAAAGAAAGGCCGCGCATAGGCATGTCCCGTTTCAAGATCGAGGTTACTGAACACATTGACTGTCGGCAGGATATCCATCATCCTGTACGGGAGAAAAAAGAAGATGTCCCGGGTCGCTTTCGGCATGTCGACATCTCCGTAGCGCAATGTTTCGAGGTAGGTGTTGACATCCACCTGATCGGGTTTTCCGTTTTTGAACAGGACATCGGCGGCCACCGTGTAATTGGAATCGACATAAGCTTCGATCGCAAGGCGGCTGAGGCGGGCCGCTTCGAGCTGCGAGTTTCCTGTCAGAATCTCCGAAGCGATAAAGTTGTCATGATTGTGCTTCCCGCCGTCGACAAGCGTGTTTTTATCACCGTAGTACCAGATGGGGTATCCGTAATCCCACCAGGAGATAACGTAATCCTTCTCCGAACCGACCTTTGAAAGACGGTCGAGTGTCTTCACTTCCGCCTTGTTGAACACCGTCGGCACCTTGTAGCCGACGATATGGGTGATGTTCGGATACAGCATCGCCGCCGTCAGTGCCGCCACAACGCCCACCCTCGCTGCCGTATTGTCGATAAATTTACCGATCGTATAAAACAGGTAGACGACACTGATCGCCGCGACCGGGACCGCATAGACGGTAAAACGCAGACCGCCCCACAGCGAGAAGATACCGATGCCGATCAGCGGCAGCGCCAGGATAAACCCGCGATGGCGGATCACCAGCAGGACATACCCCAGCAAGGCGGCAAGCACTCCGGGCACCGAACCGCTGATACGGTTGGCCATGACCTCGAAGGGGATACGCCCCGCTTCACGGACCGTCTGCGCCACTTCGTAAAAATGCAATCCCTTGCCTTCTTCGACGCCGCGGAAAAGATAGGTGGCGACTTTGGCATAGATCAGGCCGAACACATTGCCGAAAACAAGAAAGAGCAGTACGGAAACGCCCGAAGCGATCATCAGGTTTCTCCGGCCGAGCTCGACTCGGGTGAACAGGAGGTACAGCCCGACGATCAACACCAGTTTGATCACCGTCGGTATGGGCATGAGCGCGATGGCGATGAGAATGATGGATTCGTAGGTGAACCGGTCGTTGCGGTGAAAAAGGACCATATATCCCATATACAGCAGCCCCATCGCATAGATCAGCGACAATCCCGAATCATACAAAAACGGATAAATCATGATCGTCAGAGCCGCCAGCAGCATGTATCTCGGCCGCTCCGTTTCCAGCATCGCCAGCAGGAAATAGAGAATGAACATCGGCATCATTGCCGAAAACATATCGGTATCGTAATAACCGACCATCGTCCGGTTGTAGTAGCTCCACGCGATCGAGCCGATCAGCGCGGCAAAAAATCCGAACAGTGCCGAACCGTACAGCCGTCCGATCAGAATGACAGGGACGACCACGATACTCGAGACGACCGCAGGAAGGTAAAGCATCACCGTATCGAGCGAAAACGGCGTGTATTTCGTCATCAGCACGGTGAAAAAGACGACACCGGAGCTCAGCCAGTCGGGCAGGCGGGGGTTGAACTGGTGCAGGCCGTACAGCGCTTTTTGCGCCGCCGCACCGAAGTAGTAGCCGTCGTTGGTATTGATCATCAGCTGACCGTTCCAGTGATACGCTTCGATACCGCCCATCTGGCTGACCCAGATCATGCGGATGCCGATAGAAAAGAGGTAGGCAACGGCCATGAGCAGCAGTGCAAAGCCGAGACGGTTGTCTCCCAGTTCAATTTTTCTTATGTTCATATTCTGCCTCTTTCAACACGGTTTCAAATGCCGATGCGATCACATCCATTCCAAAATGCGTACGGACATAACGTTTTGCCCGTTCACCCATCGCCGACCGTTCTTGTGGTGTGTAATTATATAGTGTCTGCAGCGCATTTGCAATTGCATCCGGATCATCGGGTGCGACGATCAGACCCGACTTCGCTTTTTCCACGGGGTTCTCCGGTACATTTGCTGCGAAAACCACCGGTTTTCCCGCCGCCATGTAGTCGAAGACCTTGTTCATACTCATCCCGAACCGATACAGCGGCAGATCCCGCAAACCGACATAAAGTACATCCGCCTCGGCCAGCAAAGCGGGAACCTGCTCCTTCTTGACCGGAGAGAGGAACGTAACATTCGGTATCGGCGAAGCCTGCTTCCGCAAAGCGGCATCATGCGGGCCGCTGCCGACAAGGGTAACATGGATTTCGGATATTCCGGAGAGCCGCCGGGCTGCTTCGATCAGCACCTCGAGGCCGTTCGCCTGCCCCATGCTTCCGGCATAAAGAACGTTGAACTTCGAAGGATCGAGCCGATGTGACTCGCCGGGATGCGCGTAAGGGGACAGATCGACACCGTTGGAGACCCAGCGGATTTTCTGCGGCGCGATACCGAACGATTCGATATGCTCCGCGGCTTTGGGCAGCAGCGTCACGATCCGGTCCGCCTTCCGGTACAAAAAAGGTTCCAGCCGTCCCAGCAACAGCACAAAGGGATGCCGTTTGGATATCCCCATATCAATCAGTGTCTGCGGCCAGATATCGCGTACTTCCATTACGAACGGTACCCGGTAGCGCTTCGCCAGCCGGTAGGCGCCGTACACGGCGAACAGATGCACCGACGAGCCGACAACGACATCGGGAGCGGGCAGGCCGAGCTTCGGCAGCCGGCGCAGCTTCCATGTAAACTCCAGCATATTCCGCACCCGCCCGATTCCGTTACCGCGGTACGGCGCCGTTTTCACCCATACGAACCGGATGCCCTCGACGGTTTCGATCAGAAAATCCTCCCCGTCGGGATAGCGTTTTTCGTCTTCGTACGTGGCGTAATGGCGGCCGGCGGCGACAATGGTGACGTCATGCCCTCTTTGCACCAGTTCCCGGGCAATATCGTAGTGACGGGTACCGCCGGACTGCTCCGGTGTCAGGGCATAATGATTGACGATCAAGACCGTCATGACAGCATCCCCGCATAGAGTGAAAGCAGTTTCGCCTCTTCAGCCCGCCAATTGTAGATGGATTTCGCCGCGGCAATCCCGTTTCGCCCCATTTGCGCGGAACGTTCCGGGTTGTCCAGTACCGTTTTGACGGCAGCGGCAATCGCATCGGGGTCCGTCGGGTCGACGCAGATCCCGCAATCCGCTGTTTCGACGATCTTCCGCCACAGCGGAAAATCCGAAGCGATCACCGGTACGCCCGCGGCCATGTACTCGAACATCTTCACCGGCAGGGCGTCGAGATAGTTCGGGGTCGGATGCAGCGTCACCAGCCCCGCTTTCGAGTGCGCCAGCACCTCCCGAACGCCTTCACGGTCGAGAAAACCGAGAAAATCAACCTTTTCCCATCCCGGGTACGACCGTACCTCCGCCTCGACTTCTTTTTGCTGAAACGCCCCCGCAAGCAGCAGGTGGACATTCTCCGTCTTTTCCATCGCCCTGACGATCTGTTTGATGCCGCGCACCTCAGTGATATAGCCGATATAACAGACAGCATTATCGCGTGCTTCGTAGGGCATGTCATTGCCGAGTTCTTCGAGGACGGGGTAGTTGTTGATATCGACGGTCACGGCATTGATGCGCGCGAACTTGTCACGGATAAAAGGGGTCGCCGCCACGACGGCATCGAACCGCGCACAGGCGTAGGTTTCGAAATGCCCGAGCGCAAAAGCCGCCGCACGGCGCATCCACGGAGACAGATAGGTTTTGTTGCGCACCTGAAGCGGCAGGTCTTCGTGCGCGTCGAAAACCACCTTCTTCCCGGCGCGTTTGAGTTTCAGCCCCGTATACAGCAGCTCCGGGTCGTGCAGGTGGTATACCGCCGCGTCGATTTCCAGTGCGCGTTCAAAGACGCGGCGTGTTGTTTCGAGCATCCGTGCCCTGCGGTTTTTCGGTTTGCCCACATCGACGATCCGCACCCCCTCTTTCACCTCATCGCCTTTGCCGTCCGCGACAATCAATGTCGTCTCATACGCTTTCGCCAGCGAACGGCACTCCTTGACGAAGATACGGGTATCGTAGCGCGGATGTGCAGAGGTCAGATGGCATACTTTCTTCACGAAAGCCTCCTGTAGACATCGAGAAGCACCTTCTCCTGCGCTTCCCAGTTGAACGTTTCGGCAAAACGCGCGAGATTACGCCGAAGCGCCTGCGGTCCGATCGCCTCGATCCGATCCATCGCGCTTCGCAGGCCCGCCTCGGTTTCGGACTCCATCACCGCCCCGATGCCGTATGCCTCGACAATCCGGCGCATTTCGTACAGCCCCGAAACAATGACCGGAAGTCCCGCCATGGCATACTCGAATACCTTGTTCGGCAGGCAGTAGTAGTAGCTCAGACAACTGTTCTCGATCAAAGAGAGCCCGACATCGGCCGAAACGGTATAGTCGAGGACGGCTTCCGGCGGTACCGCTTCGTGGTAAAAAAGTGTCCGGCTCCGCGCGGCGGCGTCTGCGATGCTTTTTGACAAAGGACCGTACCCCATAAGGACCAATACATTCGAATCCGTTTGCATCGCCCCGAAAATCTCAACGATCTTCTCGATTCCCCGTCCGGGGCTCATGCTTCCCTGGTAAAGAAATATTTTCTGATCTTCCCGGATCCCGAACGTTTCGCGAAAGATGTCCCTGCGCCGCACGGGGCGTACCGCCGGTGTGTTAAGCACGAGCGCAGGCCGGCGGATACCGTAAAGCCGGACATATTCGTCGGCGATCCCTCCGCTGACGGTAATGACGGCATCGGCATCTTTTATCAGCCGCTTTTCAAGCTGTTTCGCCGCGTATTTCCGCCATCCGTTCAGCCCGTTTGTCTCCGTCTCGTATTCGTGCGCATCGTAAAGCACCTTCGCGTTTTTGTTCAAAAAACGTTTGACGATCACCCCGACCGGGAGCGCATTCAGATCATTGCAGTGAACGATATCCGCCCGCCGGCACCGCCTGACCGCCTTGTAGATAAACTCCGCGTATTTCAGCAGCTGGACGGCCCTGTTTTTGGACCAGTTCCTGCTTCGAAGCCGTATCCTGCGCACCGGGATCCCCGCCACGGTCTCGAACGGCTTGAGCGACGGCT
>JALWNV010000082.1 GCA_027083665.1 Helicobacteraceae bacterium | reverse complement strand
GTATTGATCGGCAGCCGCTGGATATGCGGCTTTGACCAAAAGAGCATCGACAAGGAGCTCGGCCTCGCGTAAGGGGGGGCGCTACCGCTCTTTTTTCTCCTGTTTCAGCCGGTCGATCAGCATTTCGATCTCCCCGATATTGAGCCGGTAGGTGTGTGCGAGCTCATCGAGAAACTCTACTTCTATCGTTTCGTCGATGACGGCTTGTGCGATTAACCGCTGGCGCAGGTCGCCCGTCATACGCGGGCTCCGAAGTGCGCGGATCAGCTTGACGAGGTCCTGTTTTCCGCGCAGGAAGAAACGGACGAAGTTGTCAAGGTCCTCGAGATCGATCCGGTTTGAAAATGCCAGTTCGTCGGCTTCTTCTTTTGTCAAGAAACCGTCGTAGAGATTTTCGGCGATGACGGCGAGACGCTGCATATACGTTTGCACCTGGTCGATCTCCTGCTGCACGACAAAGGGAAGCTCGACGGGCACGGAGACGATCAGCAGCGCACGGACACGCCGCTGCATCGCCGAAGAGGGCCGTACCTGATAGAGGACATGGGTCATCTCGTGTACACGGCTCTCGAGCAGTTTGACCGCATCGGTGATCTCAAGCAGTGAAACATTCGGATCACTGACAAACGTACATAAAACGGCATCGGTCTCTTTGAAAGCCATACGCGGCCGGTTAACGATGCCGTAGACGGCCCGTACCGCATTGCCCGCCTCGGCGATCCACAGGGCGTTGAGCGCGCCGGGAATGAAAAGGGCGTTGAGATCCTCTTCGGCCAGGGAGTAGTCCTCTTCTTCATCGGTGGGGGTCATGATGGTATGCAGGGCTTCAATATTCTTGATCAGCGATACATGCATCAGCGAGTCGTTTTCGATGGGGATGAGGATGATATTGCTCTTGAGCAGCCGCTTGAGCGGCCGGTCGAACTTGTAATCGTCGGGGTAGAGCAAAATAGGGTGCTGTGATTTTTTCAGTACATTTTCAAGGGTGGCGGCGAGTGCCTCGTCAAGCTTCGATGCGATGACGATCGGTCGTGCTCCGGTAGGGAGTGCCCGGGTGATATCACCGGGGCTGAGGTAATGCCGGGCGTCGCTTTTCGGTGCGTTGGCCTGGCGAAGCGCCTTGGCGGCGATATCGTCGACGGCGAAATAGTGAAGTGGCTGCATGCGAATCCTTTGTGCAATTATAGTCTAACTTTTCAGAGCTCCCCTTGGATATGGCAAAAACATAACGGAAGAAAACTGCATCGTGTGAAATATGTTACAATATCCACAGGGAGGCAATTAAAAGGAGTTTATTATGTCTATCACTTTCATCAAAAGGTTACTGTTTTCTCTCGTTCTGTCGGCAGGACTGTATACGACGGCGACGGCGGATTTTTATGTCATTCCTGTCAACAAAAAGATCGAGCATGTCATTCTTGTCGCCAAGAAAGGCGGCGACTTCACCGATGTCAAAGAGGCGATAGAGTCCATCACCGATGCGAACGAAACCAACCGCTATCTTGTTTATGTAGGACCGGGGGTCTACCATGTCACATCGCCGATTGTGATGAAATCATGGGTAACGCTCAAAGGCAGCGGGGAGAATGCCACGCTGCTCAAAGGGGCAGTATCAACCGGTAGTAATTACTCGAGCGCCATTCTCAGTTCCTGGAGTGCAAACAATGCCACTATTACGGAGCTAAGCGTTGAAAATACAGGTGGAGATACTTTTAGTATTGGTGTGTATATTACAAACGACTCCACTGTTGTAGCTAATGTAAAAGCAACAGCGTCGGGTGGAGCTTACAACTATGGCATTTACAACTACTACTCTTCCTCAACCTTAACCAATGTGACAGCGACGGCTTCAGGTGGAGTTACCAACAGCGGCGTATATAACTACTACTCCTCCCCAACCTTAACCAATGTGACAGCGAAGGCTTCGGGTGGAGGTAACAGCATCGGCATCAACAATATCGATTCTGCTTCCGCCCCTAAAATCTTTCATAGTATCGTTACGGGAGAATCTGATGATGTACATGGCGGTACGCCGATGTGTTATTACACTCTGGGTATTGTCGGCACTACCTACAAAGAGCTCAACGCCACCTGCAAGTAAAGAGGAAAGGATTTTCAATCTCACCCAATGGCGACAGATGGTGATGCCGGGTATCAAAAAATAGTTTTCCCGCAACATCCATTGTATCAACAGTAGTGCCGGGGGAGGGATGATGATGCGACAGAGGCATATGCGCCCTTTACCGGCAGATACAGACTACACGGCAGAGACCATCGAATGAAAGCAAAACGCCTGTATTTTGAAACACGGTTGCCAAAACATAAAACGGCTAAAACATAAAGAATAGCTGCAAGTGCGGTGTTCACGATATTTTAGTAGGTATTGAATGATGGTGTCAAGAGAGAGACTTGAACTCTCGACCTCCGGCTTATGAGACCAGCGCTCTAACCAGCTGAGCTACCTTGACGTTCTGTTTAAGAAGACCGAAATTATAGGGGCAGACTCCTTAGAAACAGATAAAATAATGAAAAAGGGATCGGAGCCGAAACCTTAGTGATGGCGCTCATATGCTTTTGGACTAATTAATATTTAGTCAAATGCACTAAAGTTCTTGACAATTTTTCATTTATCCAGTAAAATAACCGCGTAAAAATAAAAAGAACTCCCTACTCCTGCCTGCTTGGGCCGGGAGAAAAGTTCTGGATAAATAAAGGAGATATAGATGAACTTTCAACCACTTGGCAACCGTGTGCTTGTAGAGCGCGTGGAAGATGCACAGACCACAGCATCGGGCATTATCATTCCGGACAATGCCAAAGAAAAACCGTCGCAGGGCAAGATTGTCGCGGTCGGCGGCGATGTCGAGGAGATCGCAGTCGGCGATACGGTCGTGTTCGGGAAGTATTCGGGCAACGACATCACGCTCGACGGCAACGAGTACCTCATCATGGATGCGGACGATATTTTCGGAATTATCAAATAATTTTTAAGGAGTATAGATTATGGCAAAAGAGATTCAATTTTCAGATTCGGCACGCAACACACTGGCGGAGGGCGTTCAGAAACTCACTGACGCCGTGAAGGTGACAATGGGGCCGCGCGGCCGCAACGTTTTGATCCAGAAAAGTTTCGGGGCGCCGAGTATTACCAAAGACGGCGTTTCCGTCGCGCGCGAGATCGAGCTTTCGGATCCCATAGAAAACATGGGCGTACAGCTGGTCAAGCAGGTCGCTTCCAATACGGCGGATGAAGCCGGTGACGGGACAACGACGGCGACGGTACTGGCGAACGCCATCTTTAAAGAAGGCCTGCGCAACATCACTGCCGGCGCGAATCCGGTAGAAGTCAAACGCGGAATGGACAAGGCGACCGAGGCGATCCTCGAAGAGCTCAAGGCGATTTCGAAAACGATCAAGGACAAGTCCGAGATTGCACAGGTCGCGACGATTTCGGCCAACTCCGACGAGCAGATCGGAAACATGATCGCTGAAGCGATGGAAAAAGTCGGACAAGACGGCGTCATCACGGTTGAAGAGGCCAAAGGGATCAGCGACGAGCTGGATGTGGTTGAAGGGATGCAGTTCGACCGCGGATACCTCAGCCCGTATTTCATCACAAACAGTGAGAAGATGATTGCGGAGATCGACAATCCGTATATCCTGCTGTTCGATCAGAAAATCAGCAACCTCAAGGATCTGCTGCCTGTCCTCGAGCAGGTGCAGAAAACGAACCGTCCGCTTCTGATCATCGCCGAAGATGTCGAAGGCGAAGCCCTGGCGACACTGGTGGTGAACAAGCTGCGCGGTATTCTCAATATCTCCGCGGTCAAAGCACCCGGATTCGGCGACCGCCGCAAGGCGATGCTGCAAGATATCGCGATCCTGACAGGCGGACAGGTCATCTCCGAAGAGATCGGGCGCACACTCGAGTCGACGACGATCGAAGACCTGGGGCAGGCGTCGCGTGTCGTGATCGATAAGGACAATACGACCATCGTCGACGGAGCCGGCGACAAAGCGGCCGTCGAAGCGCGTATCAAAGAGATCAAGACGCAGATGGAGAGCACGACTTCCGAGTATGACAAGGAGAAACTGCAGGAGCGCCTCGCGAAACTCGCAGGCGGTGTCGCGGTCATCAAAGTCGGTGCCGCGACCGAGACCGAGATGAAAGAGAAAAAAGACCGTGTCGACGATGCGCTTTCCGCGACGAAAGCGGCTGTCGAGGAAGGGATCGTCATCGGCGGCGGCGCGGCACTGGTGCGTGCGGCGTCCAAAGTCAAGCTCGATCTCGAAGGCGATCAGAAGATCGGATGCGATATTATCCTGCGTGCGGTGAAAGCGCCGGTACGCCAGATCGCTGAAAATGCGGGATACGATGCCGGAGTCGTCGTCAACGCCATCGAAAACGCCGACAACGAGAACCTCGGTTTCAATGCCGCGACGGGCGAATACGTCGATATGTTCGAAGCGGGGATTATCGATCCGTTCAAGGTAGAGCGTGTGGCGCTGACGAATGCGACTTCCGTCTCCAGCCTCCTGCTGACGACCGAAGCGACCATCCATGAGATCCCGGAAGAGAAGCCGGCGGCGGCAGCTCCTGACATGGGCGGTATGGGCGGTATGCCGGGAATGATGTAACTCCCGCGCCGCTGTTTATCAGAAGCGTTTCTTCGATAGAAACGCTTCTTCTTTCATTTCAGTAGTTACCTTCCAACTTATCTTCCCCCTGTTTTTACTTCTGTTCACGATGCCCTTCTTTAAGAGAATGCACCTCTTCTTCGAGATTGTCGATGCGCTGCTGATTGATAAGCATCGTCGAAGAGATGAGATAAAAAAGAACGAAATTGACCGCAAACAGCAGCAGAACATAAGTCTGTTCGATATCCTCCATAATAACAAGGGCCGTCATGGAATAGATGATCTGCAGCAGGGTCAGACTGATGACGGCCCGTTTGACGTTGCCGCCGAAAAACTGCAGCAGGATATGGTGCAGGTGGGTTTTGTCCGGGGCGAAGGCTGAGAGGCCCTGGCGTTTTCTGCGGACCATGACGATCAGCGTATCGAGAATAGGAATGGCGGCGAGAAAGAAGATCACGGCGGGATGGATATAATCGAGGGCTTTGACGGAAAGGATGGAAATGACGAAGCCGACGGTCAGTGATCCGCTGTCACCGAGAAAGATCTTTGCCGGATTCCAGTTGTAGTACAAAAATGCCAGTATCCCCATGATCATCAAGGCCGAAAGAACGGTGATGAAGCTGTCGTGGTGCCGGTAGCCGATACTGAAAAGTACCGCCAGAATGACGATACTGATACTGCCAGACAGCCCGTCGAGTCCGTCAATAAGGTTCAATGCGTTGGTGAAACCGCTGACGGCAAACAGCGTAAACGGCAGTGCGAACCAGCCCAGCGAGAATTCATACCCGAAATAGGTGCCAAGGGTATGAATACCGATGCCTTCCATGTAGCTGAGTGTCGCGGCGATGAAAATCACGATGAATTTCGTTCGGGGCGAAGCATTGTGGAGATCGTCGAGAATACCGATGACGAAAATCATGGCAAAGGCCGAAAACGTCATCGGATATTGCAGTACGAGCGAAAAATCGAAGAGAACGCAGACCGCTATCAGAGCGAAAAAGATTCCGATCCCTCCGCCTCTCGGTACGGTATGTGTGTGGACACTTCTTTCGTTGGGAATATCGACGAGGCCGACCCGCGGAGCGAGGGCAATCACCACGCGCACAAGGATAAAAGTGATAACGAACATGGCGATCAGACTCGGGTACATTGGCACTCTTTAAGGCGATTTTCGAGACTATAACGCAAAGAGCGTTATAAACGATTTAAAATGTCACGGAAATGTCATTCGCCGTTATAGGAATAGGTCCAGCCGGTGAGCTGCCGCTCTTTGACCTCGGGAAAGTTATCCGAGTCTCCTTCGAAATCCATGACATACATCACGGTCGACGGCAGTGCAGCTTTTTCCTGCATTGTGTACAGGTGCAGAGGCATCGGGGTCTGTTGTGAAGTTTCGGCGAAAGCGACCCGGTCGAGCTGGGAAAAGAGATCGCTGATACCGGTGATGCCGTATTGTGCGGCGAATTTGTCGAGGACCGCCGGCTGTATCTCCGGCGGCAGGGGGTCTTTGGTGTTGAGAAAGAGCGTGAAGTGGATCGGTCCCTTCGCCCCGTCGCGTACCGCGGGTGCCGCCATGATGATATATTCGACTCCGTCGAGATGTGATTCGATCTCGGCGGGCGACAGATACTTTTCGGCTTTGAGCGCTTCCGGTTTCTTTTGCATCCGTTTTTCCTATTTCATCAGTTTTTCCAGGGCATCCGCAATGCCGATATGGAGGTTGTAGTGGGCGATGGGGAAGTCCAGGGCTTCGTTTTCGAGATTGACACTGTAGCCGCTGAGATAGCTGCCGAGCTCGGAG
>JALWNV010000081.1 GCA_027083665.1 Helicobacteraceae bacterium | reverse complement strand
CTTTTCCCCGGAGGAAAAATGTTTAAAGAGACCAACACCCGCTCCGTCGTCAAAGGCATCAGTTGGCGTATCGTCGCGACGACGACGACGATCATCATCGTCTATGTCTTTTTCGGCCGGCTCGATTTGGCCATCGCGGCGGGCTTGCTGGAGACGGTGCTCAAAGTGGGGCTGTACTGGGGCCATGAGAAGGTCTGGCAGAAGATTCACTGGGGCAAGAAAAGGATCGAGCCGTTTAACCTCTGGTTCACCGGCCTGCCGCTTTCGGGAAAATCGACCATCGCCGACAAGGTATATGAAGAGCTGCAAAAGCTGCATATCCCGATCGAACGGCTCGACTCCAAAGACATCCGGGACCTTGTTCCGAATATCGGTTTTACCCGCGAAGACCGTAACCGCCACATGATCCGTATCGCCCACCTGATCAAAACCCTTCAGAACAACTCCATCTCCACTGTCGCCTCGTTCGTTTCCCCCTACCGCGAATCGAGAAAGGCGATTCGGACGATGGTGAAAAACAACATCGTCGTCTATGTCAAAGCCGATATCGAGACCTGCAAACAGCGCGACTACAAAGGGGTCTATAAAAAAGCGATGGCAGGCGAACTGCAGAACTTTTCCGGTATCAACGATGTCTACGAGGAACCGCAGCATGCGGAGATCGTCGTCGATACGGATAGGATGTCCGCCGACGAAGCGGTGCGGATCATTGTAAAATATGTAAAGAGGAATTATGTCAAATAAGCATATTGTCTGGCACGATCATCATATCAGCAAACAGGAGCGTTCGAAAATCAAAGACCAGAAACCCTGCATCCTCTGGTTTACGGGTCTCAGCGGTTCGGGAAAGTCGACGATCGCCAATGCGGTGGAGAGTGCTTTGCTGGCATCGGGCAAGCACACCTATCTCCTCGACGGCGACAATATCCGTATGGGGCTGAACAGAGGTCTCGGATTTTCAGAACAAGACCGTGTCGAAAACATCCGCCGTATCGGCGAGGTCGCCAAGCTGTTCGTGGATGCCGGTACGATTGTGCTCAGCGCGTTTATCTCGCCGTTTCAAAAAGACAGAGACGCGGTCAGGGCGCTGGTGGAAGCGGGTGAATTTATTGAAATCTTTGTCGATACGCCTCTGGATGTGTGTGAAAAGCGGGATCCGAAAGGGCTTTACAAAAAAGCCCGAAGCGGCGAGATACCGGACTTCACCGGGATCAGTTCACCCTACGAAGCACCGCGGAAGCCGGAAATCCGGATCGTCAACGACCGAATTTCCGTTGACGATGCCGCACGGCAGGTCGTAGACTATTTACAAGAAAGAGGGTATTTGAATGCTTGAGACGATCGATTTGGAAAAAGTGGCGGGCATCGCCAAGGAAGCGGGTGATGCCATCATGGAAATCTATGCAAGAGATTTCGGGATAGATTACAAGGATGACAAGTCTCCTCTGACGGAAGCGGATACGACGTCCAACGAAATCATCTGCGATGCACTGCAGAAACTGTATCCGCAGATTCCGATCCTTTCGGAAGAGAACAAGGCGGAAGATTATGAAGTGCGAAGAGAGTGGGAATACTTCTGGTGCATCGATCCCATCGACGGCACGAAGGAGTTTATCAGGAAAAACGGTGAATTCACGGTCAATATCGCGCTGATTTACAAAGACACCCCGGTACTCGGCGTCGTTTACGCCCCGGCATTGGGGGAGATGTATTTCGCGAAGAAAGGAAACGGAGCATACAAGATGCCGGTCGACGGTCGACAATCGACGGTCGATGGTTTGGAAAAGGCAATTCGCTTGCCGATTGACAGACAAATAAAAGATAATGAGTTGATCGTGGTTGCAAGTAAATCTCATCTATCTCCTGAAACGGAACAGTTTATCAATTCACTAAGGACCGACGACCAACGACTAACGACGATTTCAAAAGGGTCTTCTTTGAAATTGGTCATGGTCGCCGAAGGCAGTGCGGATATCTACCCGCGCCTTGCCCCGACGATGGAGTGGGATACGGCGGCCGCGGATGCCATCGTGCGCGAAGCGGGAAAGATGACCTATCAATACGACCAACGACCAACGACCAACGACCAACGGCCATTAAAATACAACAAAGAAAACCTTCTCAACCCCTGGTTCGTGGTAAGGTGAGGACCGGGGTGTGCGCGGCGACCGGACAGTGATCCCCGAACAAGGAAGCGGCAAGACGGGGACGATCGTTTTTTCCATTGTCGCGGCGTATCTATTTGCCGTACTTTCGCGGCTGACACTGCTCTTTGACGCGATGAAGCACCCGGAGTATTTTTTTAACGGGAAAATTATCCCGATATGGACGGCGGATGCGGGCTACGTCGGCGCGCATGCCAAACGTCTGCTGGCAGGTGAATATGTTCCCTCGGACAATGAACATATGGCGGGCCACCTGATCGCATGGATGAGCAATTTGTCCGGGCTGCCGGTCGATACGGTCTTGTTCTATGCACCGGCACTGCTTGCCGCTTTGATTGTCATTCCCATCGTGCTGATCATGGCACTTTACCGCTTGACGCTGACAGGGATGCTGGCGGCGATGCTCGCCTCCGTCGGGTTCAACTTCTATTTCCGGACGCACCTGGGCTATGCCGATACGGATATGCTGAACTTCTTTTTTGTTTTCATGCTGCTGTACAGCATGATCGCCGTGGCGGAAAAGCGCTCGCTCTCTTACGGGTGGATCGGGTTCGCGGCCATCGTATTTCTGTCGTTGTGGTATCACTCCTACAAACCGCTGATTGTGGGGATCCTGCCGTTTTATGCCGGTTACATCCTGATATTGGACCGAAAAAACCTCGCACATTATTATGCGCTCATTTTGTACGTCATCGCTTTTTTGCCTTTGCCGATTTGGATCCGGCTTGCCCTGGCGGTGCCGGTTGCATTTGCATGGTACTTTCGTCATGCCGGAGGCGGCAGACTGTCCGATTACCGCTATTGGCTCTTTGCAACGATATCGGGTGTTGTGGCCGCCGGGATTTATCTTGCCGCTCATCCGCGCTATTACGATCGTATCGTTGCCTATCTCGGCGGCCGGGAAACGGTTGCTTTTTCCGATGTGACGGGGACGCAGTACGTCTTGAAAGCATCGCTCAAAGGGATCTCGGAAGCGATGGCGATGCCGTTGCCCGATACCGTGATCTATATGAGCGGTTCGTTCTGGCTGCTGGCGTTCGGAATCGCCGGCTTGCTGCTGCTCGCCCGATACCGCCGGTCGAGCCTGCTGCTGTGGCCGATGCTGCTGCTCGGGTTCGCTGCGACGGTATTGGGCGTCCGTTTTACGACGTTCGCCGTCGCCGTGGTCGCTATCGGTGTTTTTGTACTGCTGCGGGTGCTTTTGCAAATCCTTTCATCGCGTTTTGGAAAAAAGATGGCGTTGAGTGTGACAGGTCTGCTGAGTGCAGCCGTATTCGCTTATGCCTTTTCGAAAGTGACGGCGTACAATGCCGTTATCCGGCCGGTCTATCTCGCCGATGAAGCCGCCTTGATGGAAAAACTGGCTTCGGCCGGAAGCCCGGACGATTTTATTGTTGATTGGTGGGACGACGGCTGGCCGCTGTGGTACGGTACGGGCAAACGTACCCTGATCGACAACGGCAAGCACGGAATGGATAACTATATTGTCGCCAAAATATGGTTTACTCCCAACCCCGTGCTGAGTGTCAATATGGCGCGGTATTTTTTGCAGCGCCATGCGGACCGTTACGATCGCGCTTCCGTTTTCAAGCGTGTAGGCAGACAGACGGACCTGCAGAAGTTGATGCAGAGGCTCTCACGGCTTCCTCTGGTGGAAAAACCGCCGTTTGACATCTATTTCTATTTCCGGGACGACATGATCGAACGGCTGCCGCTGATTGCCGAATTCTCCAAACTTAACGGACGGGATCCTTTCGCCAACGAGCTGTTTTCCTATACCTACATGGCCAAACCGTTCCATACGGCGGACCGGAAGGTCGAGGCGAAGGGTATCGTTTTCGACCGTCGTACCGGGACGGTGCAGACGGCAGATGGACAGGTAGGGCGGGTGGCGCGCCTGATCGTCAGTGACGGGAAGCGGATAAAGGTCCGGCGGTTTTACAAAAACTCCGACTACAATCTGATCGTCTACAAGAACCGGTACCTTTTGATGCTGACTGACAAATACCTCGACACTTTCGTTATCAAGGGCCTGCTGCTCAATCAGTACGATCCGCATCTGTTTGCGCATTTCGGCAGTTGTGAACATGCCAATGTATTGCGGCTGCGGTGAAAAGCGGACGGTGAGCCAAATGTCTGATCATAAGCAATGGGGAAAACTTCGAAAACTCAACGATATCGTTTCGCGAAGAGACCGCCGTTTTGTCGCGTACCTTGTCCCGTTCGCGTTGTTGATCGCTGCCGTCGAAATGGTCGGAATTTCCGCCGTTATGCCCTTTATCGATGTCGCGACGGATTTCGATGCTATCCATCGTCAGGGGTATTATCGGCAGCTCTACCGTTTTTTCGGCTTTGAAAACGATGTCGACTTCGTCCTGGCTTTTGCGATGCTTCTGGTACTGTTCTATCTGTTTCGTGCGGTTTTGAACCAGTCTTTTAACTACGCCATGGCCTATTTTTCAAAACGCTGCGCCCGTGATGTTTCCTTGAAACTTTTCAGTAGTTATATCGGTTTCAGCTATCGGAATTTTATTGAGCGAAACAGTGCAAAACTGATCAAAGGGATCTTGCAGGAAGCCTCCAATATCTCCGGTATCCTGACAGCGTATATCCGCCTGTTCACCGAAAGCCTCATACTGGCGGCCATCTATATTTTCCTTCTTTTTGTCAGCTGGAAGATTACGCTGCTGCTGACACTGTTCCTGGGTGCGAACGCCTGGCTCCTTATCCGGACATTGACGCCGCGCATAAGAATTTCCGGACAAAAACGCGAGGAGAGTCAGCGGCGGTTTTACGAGATTCTCAACAGTGCATTCGGGAATTTCAAAATGATGAAACTGCGCTCGAACGAGGCGGAACTGCTAGACGTGTTCGATACGGCGAGCGAGCAGTTCATGAAAGCCAATATCCGAAAAGAAGCGCTGTCGGAAACGCCGAAGATCTATCTTGAGGCCGTCGGTTTTATCATGCTGGTGCTGCTGGTGGGGTACTGGGTGGAGGTCCTTCAGACGGATATCCGCTCCAAAGTGGCGGTACTGGGTGTGTTCGTGCTGGCATTGTACCGCATGATGCCGGCGGTGAGCCGGATACTGTATTATTACAACCGGATTGTTTTTTTGGAGAAATCCCTTGAAATCGTTCATATGGATCTGTCGTATGATGTGGAAAACATCGGTAATGACACGATCGCGTTTCATAAAAAAATAGAACTCTCACATGTTGCTTTCGAGTATATAAAAAACAAACCGGTACTGCATGATATCACGCTGCAGATAGCCAAAGGGGAGAAGGTGGCGTTTGTCGGAGAGAGCGGCAGCGGGAAAAGCACTCTGGTCGATATTATTATCGGCCTCTACCGGCCGCTCAGAGGGGAGATCCGCTCCGACGGTGTTGTGATCGATGCGAACAATATACGGGACTGGCGGCGAAGAATCGGCTATATTCCGCAGGATATCTATCTGTTTGACGCCACGGTGGCCGCCAATGTCGCGTTTGAAAAAGAGTATGATGAACAGAAAGTCGTCACGGCATTGAAGCAGGCGAGGATTTATGATTTTCTGGTGTCGCACCATGAAGGGATCGATACGCGGGTCGGCGAAAGAGGTGTCCGGCTCAGCGGCGGGCAAAAACAGCGTATCGCGATCGCCAGGGCGCTGTATCATGATCCGCAGATTCTTGTCCTGGATGAAGCGACAAGCGCTCTGGACAGTCAGACCGAGGCGGAGATCATGGAAGAAATTTACAGAGTGGGTGCCGACAAAACCCTGATTATCATCGCGCACCGTCTGTCAACGATCTCGGGATGCGACAGTGTATACCGGATAGAAAACGGTACGGCGGTCAGATGGAACGGGCACGGGACATGAAGATTTTTTCACCGGGAAAAACCCTGAGAAAAGCAGCGTTTTTGCTCAATGCGGTCGCGGGAAACTATCGTCGTACCGTCTGGCTGATCGGTGACGGCAGGAGCGGGACGACGTGGGTCGCGGATTTAATCAACTGGGATAAACGGTACCGCGAGCTGTTCGAACCGTTTCATCCGTGGAGGCTCGGCCCCCCGTTTAGGATGCACCGGTATCTGCGCCGCAGTGACGAGCTCAGCGATATGGACCCGATGATCGATGAGGTATTCGGAGGACGGGTACTGGATGAGCGTGTCAATGAAGACAATACGCGTTTTTGGTACAGGGGGTTGCTGATCAAAGATATTTTCGCGACCCTGCTTGCCGCAAAAGTCAAGCGGGACCGGCCGCAGATCAAGGTCGTTTTGCTGCTGCGAAACCCGTTTGCCGTCGCATTGTCGAAATA
>JALWNV010000080.1 GCA_027083665.1 Helicobacteraceae bacterium | reverse complement strand
GCTTATGGCAGCGGAACCGGTACAGTTCGGGGCCTACTACGGCGATATCAAGGTGCAGATTTCCAACTACAACTCCTATCCGAACCAACAGGCCCGGAGTGCGGGCCAGCTCTACCTTTACAAACAGGGCAAGAGCGATATCGACTTTATCGTCGAATCCAAGCAGGCGCATATCGAAGCCGGTCTCGAAGAAGCGAAAGCCCTGGCCAAAAAGAACGGCAACAAGTATTTCGCTATCGATCGTGTCACACATCAGGTGACGGTGACGGAGAACAGCATTATCGTATTGACAGATTATAACGTGCTTTCGTTCGACTGAGGTGCGGATGAGACGCGCATCCGCGATAGTGATGCTCTGGGCTTCTTTGCAGGGCGCTTCGCTCGAACCGCGGCTGTATTCGAACGTACCGAAAGGCTTTAATTTCCTGGTCGCGGGGTACGGCTATACACAGGGGGCGCTGGCGGACAACCCTGCCCTGGAACTGACTGATCCCGAGCTGCGGGTCAGCAGTGCGATAGTCGGTTATGCCCGGGGATTCGGGATAGGGGGGATGAGTGCAAAGGCGGGAATCGTATTACCGGCCATGTGCATCGACGGAACCGCGGAACAAAACGGTACTCCCGTGGCACGGCACGTGTGCGGTGCGGGAGACGCCAAGATGAGTGTTTCGGTCAACCTCTTCGGAGCGCCGGCGCTTTCAATGAAGCAGTTCGCTTCGTACCGGCAAGATACCATCGTCGGCGTCAGTCTGCAGCTGACGGTGCCTACCGGGCAGTATGAGCGTGACCGGCTGGTCAATATCGGGACGAACCGGTGGGCGATCAAGCCGGGCGTCGGGATTTCGAAGGCCGTCGCACGGTTTATCTTTGAGCTGGCGGCCGACGCGGAGTTCTACACGGCTAACGAGCATTTTCTCGGTGACATTACCCGCAAGCAGGAGCCTGTCTATTCGACTCAGGGACACATCATCTATACCTTCAAAAACCGTGTCTGGATCGGAATCGACGCAAATTATTTTTGGGGCGGCGAATATGTCAACGACGGTCGGCGCAGCGGTGAAGTACTGGACAATTCCCGTATGGGTGCGACGTTCGCCGTTCCGATCAACCCGCATCATTCGCTCAAGTTCTACGGCAGCAGCGGGGTGAGTACCCGGGTCGGAACCGATTTTGATATGCTGGGGCTGCTTTGGCAGTATCGGTGGGCGGAAGGGTATTAGAAGGTTTGCTTGACCATGACCCACATGGTGGCGCCTTCGCCTCCGGCGGCGACGTCGAGACGCACCGGCAGGCGTGCCGCGAGTGCCCGCAGGGAAAACCCTACATCGAATTTCATATGCGAATGCAGCATCGGAAGATCGAAGTCGGGTGCGACACGCCCGGCTTCGGCGAAGAGTACTCCCTGAAACCAGTCGATGGCGACGGGCAACCGGCGCTTTTCGCCCAGGGGATTGAACTGGGGAATGAAACGGTACTCCGCACCGTAGTAGATTGCGGCTTTGTCGCTGAAGCGGTTGGCGGCGTAGGCGCGCATACGGTCCCAGCCTCCCAGCCGCGCTCCCTCCCACGGCGGCGGCCGGTGGGCATCGATCTGTCCGCCGCCGTGGAGTTTGCGATGATGGTCCCAAGAGGGTGAGTAGGCGCTCCAGAGGTTCAACGCGATAACATTCTGGCGCATCCACCGGGGTGTAGGCAGTTCGATATACTGTGTAACAGAAGCTTCGACGGCGTTCCAGCTCTGAGTCGATTTTCCGTTACCGCCGTCGATGGCCGCGGTGAGCTTGAAACCGTAGCCGCGAGAAGGGTTGTCGATAAAGTCGGTATTATCGTGCTGCAAAATCATCTTGAAGCCCTGGGTTGTCCACTGCGGCTCTTCATGCAGTTTTTCGGCGCTCCAGAGATTGTAAAAAGGGCGGAGTTCGAGAACGGTTCTTCCGGTGATGAACGGCGCTCCGCCGCCAAACCGGTCACGATTGACGGGAAGGCCCCGATCGAGTCGGTAGACGGTGATCGGATCGGTGCGGTTCTCTCCCAGCGGCAGGACGTAGCGCAGCGAAAGGTAAGCCCAGTTGTTGTAGCCCTGGGTTTCGAGCACACTCTCTTTTGACGAGTCGTTGCTGCCGTCGATATAGAGCTTCTGGTTGGGATAGTAGGCATACGAACCCAGCACGGAGATGAACAGCCTTTTGACAAACAAGGGACGGTAGTTGTTGAGGCCGAAAACGACACCGGACGAGCGGGCATACTCTTTTCTGCTCTCCTGCGTTTCGGTGTATTTTTGCACTTCCCGGTTCGCACCGAGAAATCCCGACGCGACGATCGTCATCTGCTTCTGATAGTAGCCGTTCCAGATTCCGACGGCTCCGACGGTCAGTCCCATCGTATCGGAAGAGAAAAGATAAGGCAGCAGTATCCATGATCTGCTCCGGTTGCCGTCATGGATGTCTTCGGAGATATATTCAGCCCTGAGCGGAAGGAAAAACAGCGCGGTCGCAAGCAGCGGCAAATACCTTTTACATTTCACAGAGCATCCGCCGAACGATAAACCATTTCGCGATGGCGTGATCTGTGTATGCATACTCCTGCTGCGCGGGCGGGATCGAGATATTGCGGATCTTGGCCCGAAGGATACCGATGACGACGAAGCCGAGCAGCAAGAATGCCGCGGCATGGAACCAGTCGTAGAAGTACCAGGCCGTCATCGCGAGCAGGTAGACGCCATAGGAGAGGAACCCTCCCACAAGTACGGCAAGAAAACGGCAAAACGGTTTTCGCGGTTCGGGAGTCGGTTCGATCATCGGAATATCGGTTTTCATGCAGTGATTATAGCAGGAGATTGTTTTGACGATAAAATCAATAGAAAAATAGACTTAAATCGTCACGGTAGTTCGTGGCTTCTCTGTAAATATCAAAAAATTGATGTAAGATTGCGTCAAATATTTCCAAAGGATTCACTATGAACGAACCGACATTGCAACAAATGGAAGACTACAACGGACTCCGGGGTCAAAAGAGGTGGGTCGTACGGACCGTGATTATCACCGGTCTGCTGATCGGGGCGATCTACGTTGTCGTCGCAAACTCTTATATAGGCCAGCCGCATGACGCGCTTCCCGCCGCCGGCGCGGTACCGTCCGTTCCCTTTAATCACTGAACTTCTTTCGGCGACCCCGAGCTTATTCAGGGTCGCAATGCTAAAATACACGACTTTCAAACGTTTCAAGGTACGATTTTATGATAACAGCATTAATGGCTATCGTCACCGTCTATTTCGTGATAAAACTCTACATCAGCGTCATGCAGGTGGGGTATATCAACCGCGTTAAACGCATGCCCCCTGTATTGATGGGCAGTGCCGCCTATATGAAAGCGGCGAACTATGCCGTCGCCAAAGAGAAGCTGAAGATGGTCGGTATGTTTATAGAGTACTTTATGTTCCTCGTCTGGCTCGACGGAGGGATACAGTGGCTCGACCGGATGACGCTGAATGTCGAAGAACCTTACAAAAGTATCGTCATGGTCCTCGGGTTCGTCTATATCAACGCGCTGGTGGAGCTGCCGCTGACGCTGTACGAGAAGTTCGTTCTGGACGAGAAATTCGGGTTCAATCGTACCTCCGTCGCCCTTTACCTCAAAGACACGGCGGTGACGATCGCTCTGGTAACGGTGCTCGGCGGTCTCGTGATTTGGGGCGTGAGCGCGATCATCACTTCGACCGGGCTGTGGTGGCTATGGACGTTTTTCTTTCTGTTCGCGGTCGTGATCGTGCTCAATATGTTCTATCCGACGATCCGTGCGCTCTTTTTCGACAAGCTTTCGCCGCTTGAAGACCGTGAACTCAATGAAAAGATCGAAGGTCTCATGCACAAGACCGGTTTTGTCAGCAGCGGGGTCTTCGTCAGCGACGCCAGCAAGCGCGATTCGCGTCTGAATGCCTATTTCGGCGGGCTGGGGAAGAGCAAGCGGGTTGTACTTTTCGATACGCTGCTCGAGAAGCTCACGCCGCAGGAACTGTTGGCGGTGCTGGGACATGAGCTCGGACATTACGCGCACGGTGATCTGTATAAAAATATCGGGGTCGTCGGCGTGCTGCTGTTTGTGATGCTGGCGATTTTCGGCAATCTGCCTTCATCGCTCTTTTTGAATCTCGGCATCACCGAGACCCCGGCAGTCGATATGATCATGTTTTTGCTTTTTTTGCCGGTGGTCAGTTTCTTCGTCATGCCGTTTATGGGCATGATCAGCCGTCATAACGAATACGAGGCGGACCGGACGGGAAGCGAACTCGGCGGTGCGCTCTACCTGGCCAACGCATTGCGGAAACTTGTCAGTGAGAACCAGTCGTTTCCGCTGTCGCATCCGATCTATATCTTTTTCTACTATACCCATCCGCCGGTCGTCGAACGCCTTAAAGCATTGGGCTTTGATGAGGAAAACCGTTACAGCCGGGAGGCACTCGACGGCGGATGTGAAGCCGAAACGCTCAGAGAAGAGCTCGAAGAGGGCTCGTCGAAAGCGTGATGAAAACGTCGTATCCGCTGCGCGAATGTCTCGGCAGGATCGCGGCGGAGATCGCCGAGGCGGCGCAGCGGCCCCGGCGCGAAGCCGAACTGATGCTGATGGAGCATTTGGGTTGTGATCAGCTGTGGCTGATTACACACCCCGATGCCCCGGTCGAATGCGACGGCAGGCTGCAGTCGTGGATACGGCGCCGGAAAGCGTACGAGCCTCTGGAATACATCTTCAACAAAGTCAGTTTTTATTCGCAGACGTTTTTCGTCGAACCGGGGGCTTTGATCCCGAGGCCGGAAACGGAACTGTTGATCGATCGGGTTCTCGAACAGGTTCCGGCTGACAGTGAAATGACGCTTTGTGAAGCCGGGGTAGGCAGCGGCGCGGTCAGCGTCATATTGGCCCAGCGGCTGCCGGGGGCGAAGATTATCGGGGTGGACATCAGCAAACCGGCGCTTCGTGTCGCCCGCAAAAACATCGATGCCTTTGGTTTGTCGGAGCGTATCGAACTGCGGCATAGCGATCTGCTCGAAGCGGTGCGGGAACCGCTGGACGTGTTGGTGTCGAATCCGCCCTACGTAGCGCGTGACGCTCCGCTGGAACCTCCCCTCGATTATGAGCCCGATTTGGCGCTGTTCGGCGGAGTGAAAGGGATGGATGTCATCGAACGGCTGATCGGCACGGTAGAACAGAAGTGTATTCCTCTGTTTGTCTGCGAGATGGGATACGATCAGCGCGAGGCGGTCAAAAGGCGTGTCGACGGCACGGCGTTCGATCTTGAATTTTACAAAGACCTTGCCGGACTGGACCGGGGGTTTATCATGCGATACAAGGGATGAAAATGAATGCAAAACAATGGAATGTGACACTGTACCTGACGGCGGTCGCCGCGACGCTCGGAGGTGTACTGGTACTGGGGATTCTCGTCGCACCGGTGATCTTCAACAGCGGTGCCTACCTGCCCGACGGCCTGCTCGGCCGCTATGAGGAAGGGATGCTCATGGGCGAGATTTTCCGCCGTTTCAGTTTCTGGGCCTATTTTATGGCGGCGGTCATTTTGGTATTTGAGGGTAATGAATATCGTCATCAGCGCCGTGATAAATGGGCGATCATGAGCGGCCTGCTCGCCGTAGCGACGCTGCTACTATTCGCCGCGGTCTATGTGCCGAAAATTCTCGCCGCGCAGGCGGAGGGGGCTGATGCGACGACGACGGCGGCTTTCGCCTCGTTGCACAGCGGCAGCGAACTCGACTTCAAGATTCTCGCGGCGGCACTGCTGGCACTGTTTGTGCGTCGGATGCAGCTGATGTTTGTTCCGAAGGCGGGATAATAATCGCAAAAGAAGCGAAGCATGGATTCGGTATTTTCTGCATTTAACGGACGCCTTCTGCTCATTTTGGCTCTGCTCATTGTAACCGTTTCTTTTTTGAATGTACCGATTCTCGCGCTGCTTGCCATACCGTTTTTCGCGATGGCGGTAATCTATTTCGGATATTGGTATTTGAGGCTTCCCGTTTCGGACGGGAACACTGCGCATTGGGGTGCAAATACGCTATTTTTGATCGGATTCGCTCTGTTTGTCGGTGTGCTTTTCAACGTGGCGGAGTTCGACAGCTATCTTCTCGCCTATTCGTCTCGATACTACGAACGGATCTATCCGGATCCGTGGATGACGTTTTTCAAATTTATGCTGCTGAACGCTTTTGCCGCCGGCGCTATGGCATTGGCTGTCACGCAGCGTCTGGCTTTGCGTAGCGTGTTCGCCTTCACGGTTTGGCTCGAGCTTTTTTTGTCGGCGCCGATATCGATGCTGGTGATGAAGATGCTGTCCGTGCTGGATATTCCGTTCGGGACATAGCCGCATACGGCTTAACTATTCGGGACCTCGGCAAAGAAGCGGAAACATTAATGGTTTTCCGGAGCGCAGGATCACCCCGTCGTCAAGCACCTTCAGCTGGTTGGCCTTCAAGGTCGAGCCGGTGGAGGTGAT
>JALWNV010000079.1 GCA_027083665.1 Helicobacteraceae bacterium | reverse complement strand
TTACAAAAAAGTGAACAAAGTATTAAAAAAATCGATACGTTTAAGAAAACACAAATTTAATAAAAATTATACTGCGTCCATCATTACCTCTTCCCCCGGCAACAGGGGAGTTTTAAGAGCAAAGGAATAAAATGACGAAAAAAACACAGGTACTTGTTTCACTCGCGACGGCGACACTGCTGCTCGCAGGTTGCGGCTCCGGTTCGGGCACTTCGGCTCCGGAGGCACAGGATGTGTCGCAAAACGGTTCGGGTACGGCAGCGGTCGATACCTCCGCCATCGATGCGATGACGGCGGCCGAGGCGAAACGCGCGGCGACGGCAGTACTTGCTTCGGCACGCGGGATGACATACGGCGCCTCCGCCGTGGGAGAGCAGGACGTTTCCATGGCGGCGAAACGTCTGAAGATCGGAACAGTCTCCGGCGCGATCGGCGACAGCGACATCATGGCGATGGTCGCTCAGATGGAATCCAACGATGTCGAAGCGTTCATGCACAAACTCATCGACGAGGTACGCAGCGAAAATCCGGATATTACGGATGCCGATATCAACGAATACCTGGTTTCGGTCGATCTGAACAAGGAGTTCCTGCGCCTTTACGCCGCGGCACCGTCGAAGGCGGCAGATGCCCGCGGTCTGCTCGACCCGATTAAGAAAGTCGGTAAAAAAATCGGCGACAAGATCAAGGACAAGCTGGTCGACGTCGCCGACACGTCGGTCGGGAACAAATTGACCGGTGCGACGTTCGATGTCGTTCTGGATTCGGAAGAAGCGACGATCTTCATGCTCGATCAGGCGAGAAAGTCCGAAACGATGACGCAGATCATGATCGATGCGCTCGGCAAGAACTGGGATTTGACGAAGAAGATGTGTCCGATGCTTCAGACGAACAAGGAGTTCGGCGAGAAGTTCGCGGCCCTTGCGGAAGAGCGCGATATCCTCGGACGTTTCTTTTTTGAGAAAATCGATGCACCGATGTACAACTGTCTGGCGGATGCGATGCTGCTCTCCAACGACGATGCCGACCATCATGCGGATGTGTCCCACTCGACGACGGCCTATATGGGCATTCTGATGGACCGATACGCAAAAGAGTACTTCGTCGCACCGCATTCGGCACCGCAGAATACGTCCGGATACGGCAGAAAAGACGCTTTTGTCAACCTGATGTTCGATACGGGTGCGATCGTCGAGTCGGGTGAAACGCCCAACGACTATACGGGACACGGCGACGGCAACGAACTGATCAACGAGAAGTTTTTCTATGCGCTCTTTAAAACACCGGGTTCGACCAATGAATTCATTGCCGCGATGCAGCAGCTGGATAATGCGACCCTGACGACCCTGATGGATCATATCTTTCTCGGTGTCCGCAAAAACGATAGCGCCGGGGAGGCGATCGAAGCCGACGGTGTCCAGGTCGGCAACGGTACGGCCGGCGATGCCGAAACGATTGCCGATCCGATTCAGGGATATATGAACATTATCGCCATCGCCGGCGCGATGTACGAAGGCATCTACGGCGGCACGGAGTCGAAGCCGTACGGGTTCGGTGCCTATACCGACGCGTTCATCGGGTTTGCCAAACTGATTCCCGTCGACCGCTATTTCACTTACGGCAAGGCGTTTGTCGGTGCGGCATACGAATATGCGTGGATGAACAATATCGACGTCTGGAACGGGTTCGCGGAGAATGTCAGGACCCTGTGGAACCAGTATATCTCCGAACCGGTCCCTGCGATGCCTGAAGGGTCGCAGGCGGCGGCACGTTCCGCCGGACTGGGCGTCATCGGATCAGACTGGTTTGATGATATCGTCGATCTGTTCGCACAGGCATGGGAAAACGTCAGTCTCGGTGACGTGTTCGACGCATTTATGGACGACAACGCGTCGGTAATCGACGAATTGATGGATCAGGGCAACATCGCTTTCAACACCGTCGTCGACGGACGTGACGACAGCGGCCTGAAAGTCTACCCGACAGAGATCACCAATCCGCTCTTTACGGACAACGATATCGTTTACGGTTTCCACGGCCTGGTCGAACTGGCGATTCGCGAAGATATGATCAACAGCGGTTCGGTACCGGATATGGCTGCCGCGGAGGGCAACTTCACGCTGCCGCCGTTTGCCGATATGACCTGGGAGTTCATTTACGGTTCGGCCACTGACGGTGTCGTCGGCTTCTGGAACAATGTCGTAGGGGTCGACTGGCTGGCCGACCTGAGCAGCAACGAATTGATTCGTGCGTATTTCTATCCGTCGGCGGACAACGTCTATATTCCGGATTTCCTGCTGGCGATCGACTGGCTGAAACTGCCGCAGAACTATGCCAATACGCATTTTGCGGATACCGATTTCGATTTCGATGCGGGTTATGTTGACCTTTATGTCGTTTCGACCAATCCGGATCTTCCGGCATCGCTCGACCTGCCGCAGGCGGTCGACGGGATTCATACGATTACGATGGAGCCGGTCGAACTGACCGATGCGATTCTCGTCGAGGTCGACGGTGATATCAGCGAACCGCTGTACGCCTACAAGATCCGGCTCATCAGTCCGGCCGATGTCGCGGCCGTCGTCGATTATTTCGGCGAGCTCGGCGACAGTGCGCTCAATGCCGTAGGTATCGATACTTCGGCGGCGGCTCCCGCCCGTACCGCCTCGGAGTGACAGGCGGCCCGGCGGGCCCCCTTTGCGCAGGTTTGCGCCAGGGCTTTGGTTTCGGTTTACGTGTCCCGATTCTCAGAGCCCTTACGCAAAAATGATCGAAGGGTACAGATGAACATTTTACGTTATACAATATTGCTTTCCGCCGCGGCGGCGTCGCTGCCGGCGACCAACGGGACCAATCTGATCGGCACTTCTGCGGTTTCCCGTGGTATGGGCGGCACGGGCGTCGCCTTTTTCACCAGCGCAACGGAAGCCATGCACAAAAACATCTCCCTGCTGGGTTCGATGGGAAAAAAAGACGAGTTTCAATTCGACATGACATACTTCAACGCGGCGGTCGAATCCTCCGTTTACGACAAGATGCCGCTCAATGCCAATCTGCCGCCGCTTCCGAATCTGCCGAGCTACGACGGGCGGTCGAGTGCGGACAGCCAGAATATGATCGATACGAATTTCATCCCGTCGGTGGCGTATGCGACGCGCCTGAACGACCGCACGGTCTTCGGGATCGCGATGATCGGTGCGGCGGGGATGGCGGTCAACTACAAGGGCGACTATGCGCAGCGGCAGCTGAAAAGCTCCATGATGCTTATGAAGATCGTTCCCGCGATCGCGTACCGTGTCAACAACGTCAATTTCGGTTTCGCCCCGGTACTGGGGCTTGGGTCGATGTCGCTCAACTACGACGAGGCGTATCTCGATGCGCAGGGGAACCCTTATCCGCCCGGAACGAAACCGCAGTCCAACCGGGAAGGGCTGTTCGGCACCAATGTCGGAGGCAGCGAACTGGTACCGGCGTTCGGATATCAGGCGGGGATGGACATCGAAGTGACGGACAAACTGCGTATCGGTCTGAATTACCAGTCGTCGCTGATGTACACCTACAAAGAGGTCGCCAACTTTTCGCAGTTCGGACCGCACGGGATGGTCTATATGGCCGACGAGTGGATGCACAACAACTACGGCACGGGGCTTGACGGTTCGAAAGACGTCGGGACGATCGCGCAGCAGCTGACCAATGCGGGAATGAACCCCACGCTTGCGGGTGCGATCGGTGCGGTGCTGGAGACCAGCCCGATCCAGGGGACGATTCAGGATTCGCTCGATGCGACAAATCCGAAGCATCTCGATGACTTGACCCTTGAACAGCCCTGGGAAGCGGCTATCGGCTTCTCGTACGAGTTTTTCGACAATATGACGATTACGGCGGACTACCGGTATATCGCCTGGGCGCTGGCGAAGGGCTACGGTGATTTCGGTTGGGAAAATCAGTCGGTCTACGGTCTGGGGCTCGTGTACCGCGGAAAGAAATATGTCTTTCGTTTCGGGTACAACTACGCGGATTCACCGATCGAGAATATCGACAAAGAAGAGGGCTATCTCCTCAAGGACGTGCAGGGGCATCTGGTCTTCAACCAGGCGCTGTCGATGCTGAATATGGTCGGTTTCCCCGCGATCAGCACGACACATTTCACTGTGGGGATGGGAATGGCGTTGAACGAAGATCTCGATCTCGATTTATCGGCGGTCTATTCGCCTGAAACGGTCGTGACGCGTTCAGGCTATCTCAGTCCGGCACCGTTCGGCTATGATGAGACAGCGGCGATCGATATGCCGTACGAATATACGACGACCATGAGACAGTTCACCCTTTCGATGGGTCTGAACTACTGGTTTTGAGGCGTGATATGAAGCGGTTGGTTTCTTTGGCGCTCTCGGCGGCTTCGCTGGCGGTACTGCTGGGCGGTTGCGGCGGAGAGAGCAGTCGTCATGCGCAGTACTACTATGGCAAAAACCCCCTCAAGAGCGGGACGTTCATCGATGCGTTCGTCAGCGGGCTGGAGTACAACAGTTCCCTCGGCAATGCCGGAGTCACTGACGAGAACGGGACGTTTTTGTATCGCAACGGCGAATTTCTCACCTTCACTGTCGGCCGTCTTGCCCTGGGCACGGCGCTGGCCTCTTCGATTATCACGCCCCGGGCGTTTTACTATTTCGATCACCGCGGATCGCTTTCCGATACGCCGGTCTCGGTCGAGACGGAGGAGATCAGCAATCGTGTACGGTTGATGCTCGCACTCGACGAGGATCCGAACACGATAGGCATCCAGATCTCCGGGCAGACGCGTGCGGAAGCGCTTCAATGGGAGACACCCGAGTACAATGCAAGCGAAAGTGCTTTTGTTCAAGCCGTACGTGAGGCGACCGACGGTATGATAACGGCACTGCCTTCCGCGGCAGTTGCCAACGAACACTTTTCGCGGTCGCTGCGCTGTATCTACAGCGGCGGCTACAAAGGAGAGTGGGATACGGGCGACCCGCAAAAACCCGGCGGTTTCGTCGGCGTGATGATTCAGGCGGACGGTACGATCGTCGCGATGGGCGACGGTCAGCAGGTCGGCACCCAGCCCGATACGGTCATCTATACGATCGGTGAGCATAATATCAGCTCCGAACGCTACCGTTTCGACGGAAGCAACTGGTATTTCAACCGCAAGACCGGTGCGATCGAAGAGGCGGGACTCAAGATCAGCGGCTACGGCGTCAGTGTCGGTTTTGACCGTGTTGAAGGCACCTTTGTCAATGAGGGGCAGGAAGGACATTACAGCGCATTGCGTATCGGCAGTGTTCCCGATGCCGCGTTCCGCTATACCGGATACGGCTACATGTCGCAGGATCCGAATCAGCCGGTGGGAATGTTCATTATGGACGTCGATGCCAACGGAAGCGTTTCGGGACTGATTCACGATGCGCGGACGGATGAAGAACCCCGCCTGCACGGACGGATCGATCCGACAACGGGTGTGGCGGATCTGAAGCTGCAAGATGCCCTGGGAACGGTGCTCAGCGGCCGGGTGGATTTCGACGATCCGGCCGGCGGGCTGCAGCTGCAGTGGAGCAACGATCAGGGACGCGGAACGGTCAAAGGTGTCGGCTGCCAGCTGCGGCCGCTGCTGCGATAAGACAAAGTCAGAGGGGAAAATGAGAGGAGTACTATGCGAATAACGATACTGTTTTTTATGATGGGGCTGGTGCTGTGGGCACGGCCGAGTTACAACGTCGCGATCGTCGACGACGGAAAAAGCGAAAACGGCGAGGGATTCGGCAGAGCGCTCAAATCCGAAATTGTCAAGCTGCTGGGATACGATTTCGATGTGCATTTCCCCAAGGCGGTACAGACCGACGCGCACTGGGATATCAAGCGAATCGAGAAAGGCATTTCCAGAGCGATGAACAGTCCGCAGGCCGATATCGTCGTGACGCTCGGGGCGCTCTCTTCGCATGTCGGCGGACGCTGGCGGCGGCTGCAAAAGCCGCTGGTCGCGACGGCGGTCATCGATCCGAAAATGCAGGGGATTTCGTATCACGACGGCGTTTCGGGCAAACACAACCTCGCCTATGTCAGTGCCCATGCGACGCTCCGGAAAGATATCGAAGCCATCAACGAGGCGCTGGAACCCTCGACGGCGGCGATATTGATCGATGCCGAACTGCTCGGCTACGCTCCGCAGATCGGAAAATATCTCAAAAAAGTCTTTGCCCGCAACGATATCGAGGCGGAGCTGATCCCGGTTTCAGGTGACGGCCTGGCCGATCTGGACAAGATCGCCCCCGAGACGGAGATCGTCTACGTGACTCCGCTGTTTCGCCAAAGCCGCGAACAGCGCAAGGCGATCTACGACCACCTGCGTTCGCGGGAGCTGCCTTCGTTCGCCGCCGCCGGTGTGCAAGAGGTACGCCTGGGTGCGATGTTCTCCAATGCCCCCGCCCTCGACAGGGAGCGCTATATCCGGCAGATTGCGCTGGATATCCAGCAGATCGCACTGGGTGCACCGGCGGAGG
>JALWNV010000078.1 GCA_027083665.1 Helicobacteraceae bacterium | reverse complement strand
CGGCACACTGCGACGGGTTGAAGCATTACATTGCCCTCAACTACGGTGCGCGCGACGAAATCGTCCGGGCGGTCAACCGGCTGCGGGAAACGGATACCGGGATTACCGTCGAATCGCTTTCCCGACATCTCGATGTCCCCGAGGACGTCGATCTGCTCGTCCGTACCGGCGGCGATCACCGGCTGTCAAACTATCTGCTGTGGCAGTCGGCCTATGCCGAGCTTTTCTTCACCCGTACACTCTGGCCGGATTTCACCGCCCGCGAGCTGCAAAGTATCATCCATCAATTCAAATCGGTCGAGCGCCGTTTCGGAGGTCTGTAATGTTCTGGTTCACCCTGTCGACGGTTTTTGTTTTCGGGGCCCTCGTCGGCTCCTTTCTCAATGTCGTCATCTACCGTATCCCCCGCGGCGAAAGTGTCGTCTTTCCCGCCTCTCACTGCCCGCACTGCGGTGCCGACCTCAAGCCCTGGCACAACATTCCTCTTGTGTCATGGCTGTTTCTGCGCGGACGTTGCGCGTTTTGCGGTGCGCCCATCAGCGCGCAGTATCCGCTGATCGAACTCCTCGGTGCGTTCATCGTCACCGCCGTCTGGCTGAAGCTGGGTCTTTCCTATGCCGGCGCCGGTATCGCCGCCGTATTTCTGGTACTGCTTGCACTCTCGGTGATCGACTTTTACTACAAAATGGTCCCCGACAGTCTCAACCTGCTCGCGCTCACCCTCGCCGTTGTCAGTGTCGCTTCACCCCAGATGTTCGCTGAAAACCTGAAAAACGCCCTGTTCTTCGCCGGAGGATTCGCCCTGCTGCGTTTTTATATCTCCTACTATCTCTACCTCAAAATCAAACGCATGAGTCCCAACCTCAAAAAAGCCTCATGGGTCAAAAACTACAACGTTATTCCGACCGTCATCGAGGCGATGGGCGAAGGCGATATTATGATTGCGGCGACCATGGGGGCGCTGCTGGGAGTCAAACTCGGACTCGTTGCGGTCTTCCTCTCCGCCGTACTGTCCCTGCCGGCGATGATAATGATGCGCAACCTCCCCGGCGGCGCTCAGGTGCCGTTTATTCCGTTCCTTGCCATGGCGACATGGATCGTCTGGCTTTTCGATACCCCGATCTACCGCTGGCTGGAAACGACGCTGTATGCATAGACTCCGGCGCTATATCATCAGCACTTTCTCGCTGCTGTTTTTTTCGATATTTCTGCCGCTGTTCTCCATCGCGTCGGTCATCTTCCTGATCAAACTGGCCAGTTACACCGCCGTTATCCAGTTGAGCCTGTGGGAGATGTTCAAACTTTACCTCTTCATCCTGCCCGAGATTCTTTTCTATACGCTGCCCGTCACCTTTTTCATCGCCGCGGCGCTCTCGCTGTTTCGGCTTTCAAGCGACAACGAGATGGTCGTTATTTTCGCCCTGGGTATCCGTCCCTCGTTTTTGCTCAAGACATTGCTCAAACCCGCACTGCTGCTTTCGCTGCTGCTGGCGTTTGATTTTTTCATCATGTTCCCGCATACGACAGTCCTCTCAACCAATTTCGTCCGCTATAAGCAAAGCGAAGCGAAGTTCAACCTCGAAGCATCGGAATTCGGCCACAATTTCGGCGACTGGCTGCTGTACATCGGAAAGGCGAACAAGGACCGTACCTACGGCGACGTGGCGCTTTTTCACAAAGAGGAAAAGGAGGAAATCCTGGTTCAGGCCGAAAAAGCCGAAGTCCTCAACGACAAGGGGGTCCTTCAGCTCAAACTCACCCGCGGACGGGGCTACAGCTACTCCAAAGAGAAGCTGACCCAGATGACTTTCGAGACGATGAAGATTAACAACGTCATGAAAACGGACCTGCGCGCCTATCGTACCCCTGTGGAATTCTGGTTCGATCCCGACCGCCGCGAAAGCAAAATCAAAATGTTCATTACCGATACCCTGCTGAGTCTCTTTCCCGTTGTCAGCCTGTTCGCGGTGCTATCCATGGGTATCGCCCATGTCCGTCATCAAAAAGGCTATATCTATCTGTGGCTGTTCGTCTCGATGCTCGTGTACTATACGGCGACGGCCGCACTGCAGGGTGTGCTTGGGTTTTATACGATTCCGGTTGTGCTCCTGGGATGGATTGCGGCGACCTACGGCATCTATCGGCGCAAAATTGTCGCAAGGTTCTAAGCCGCCATGTCCTCTCGCATTAAATTGACCATCAGCTACAACGGCAGCCGTTTTCTGGGACTTCAAAACCAGTCCCATACCGACAATACGGTGATGGGGACCCTCACGAACGCCCTGCGGCGGCTTCATATCGCCGACACGCCCGTCGCTTCGGGCAGAACCGACAGCGGTGTCCATGCATTCCGTCAGGTGCTGCATCTCGACCTGCCCCCGCACTGGGATAACCTGGTACGCCTGCGGCGTGCGCTCGAACATCAGCTGCCGCTCTCCATACGCATCCGCCGTATCGAACGGGCCGACCCGGACTTTCATGCACGATACAGCGCCAGACGCCGTGTCTACCGCTATATTCTTTCGCCGAATCCCCCCAACCCTTTCGAAGCCGATCTTGTCACCTTCTGCGAACCTCCCGACCTCGATAAACTCAATACCGCCTTGCGTCTGTTCGAAGGCGAACACAATTTCGAATTTTTCAAAAAAAGCGGTTCGGACGTCAAACACTATGTCCGGACTGTCTACAAAGCCCGAGCCTACCGGCACAAGAACTATATCGTTCTCTATTTCGAAGCCAACGGCTACCTGCGCTCGCAAATCCGGATGATGACCGATGCGGCCTTGAAAACCGCCTACGGAGACATGCGGCTGCACCAGCTTCGCGAACAGCTCGAACGCAAAGTACGCCATACGACGGACCTCGCCCCCGCATCCGGGCTTTACCTTTCGAAAATCATCTATTGACCGCTCGCGGCATAACTTTAGTCATTTTGACTAAAGTTAGATGATATTACTTGATTACATTAACTTTTTTCGCTAAAATACCCTCTAAAAAACAAGGAGTTTTACACCATGGCAAAACATCAATTTCAGACCGAAGTCAATCAGCTGCTGCAGCTGATGATCCACTCACTTTATTCGAACAAAGAAATTTTTCTTCGCGAGCTCATCTCCAACGCCTCCGATGCACTGGACAAGCTCAACATGCTGCATCTGACCGACGAGGCTTTCAAGGGGATCGAATTCGATCCGCGTATCGATATCCGCATCGACAAAGATGCCAAAACCCTGACCGTCAGCGATACGGGAATCGGGATGAACGACGAGGACCTTGTCGCCAATCTCGGTACCATCGCGAAGTCCGGAACGAAAGCTTTCCTTGAAAACCTTTCGGGCGACGCCAAGAAAGACAGTCAGCTTATCGGGCAATTCGGTGTCGGTTTCTATTCGGCATTCATGGTCGCTGACAACATCGAAGTCCTGACAAAAAAGGCCGGGGAAGATCAGGCATATAAGTGGGTTTCGGCCGGTGACGGCGAATTCGAGATCGAAAAAGCGGAAAAAGAGGGCCACGGTACCGAAATCACGCTGCACATCAAAGACGAGGAGAACGAGTTCCTCGATCCGTGGCGTATCGAGAATATCGTGAAAAAATACTCCAACCATATCCCGTTCCCGATCTTCATGGAAAAAGAGGAGTTCATCCCGGCCAAAAAGGACGACGACGGCAACGAAATCGAGCCGGAACGTACCGAAAAGAAGATCGAACAGATCAACAAGGCCTCCGCACTGTGGACCCTGCCCAAATCCGAAATCAGCGACGAGGACTACAAGGAGTTCTACAGTTCCATCGCGCACGACTCTTCCGAGCCGCTGGCATGGATCCATCACAAGGCCGAAGGGGCGATCGAGTACACCACACTGTTCTACATCCCGTCGAAAGCGCCGATGGACCTGTACCGTGTCGATTACCAGCCCGGGATCAAACTCTATATCAACCGGGTCTTCATCACCGACGACGACAAGGAACTGATGCCGACGTGGCTGCGTTTCCTGCGCGGGATCATCGACAGTGCCGACCTGCCGCTCAATGTCAGCCGCGAGATCCTGCAAAGCAACCCCGTCATGGCGAAGATCAGAAACGCTTCGGTCAAAAAGGTCCTTTCGGAACTGGCAAAGATGAAGAAAAACGACCCGGACAAATACGAAACGTTCTACAAAGAGTTCGGCAATGTCATCAAAGAAGGCCTCTACAGCGACTTCGCCAACCGTGAAAAGATTCTCGAACTGCTGAAGTTCCATACGCTCAACAGCGAAGAACCGGTCGATCTGGAAACCTTCCTCAAAAATGTCGACGAGGAGAAAAAAGAGATCTACTACATCACCGGCAAGATGAGCCTGCAGATGCTCAAAAATTCACCGCAACTCGAAAAGTTCAAGGCCAAGGGCATCGACGTACTGATCCTCAATGAAGAGATCGACACCATCGTCTTCCCGATGGTGACGGAGTACAAAGAGTACAAATTTGTCAACGTCACCGACGCCAAACTCGAAGACAGCGAGGAAGAGAAGAAAAAAGAAGAAGAGCTTTCAAAAGAGTACAAGGGGCTGCTGACCGAGCTCAAAGAAGCGCTCGGCGATCGCGTCAAAGCGGTGGAAGTCACGACCGAACTGCGTGAATCCCCGGTACGCCTGAAGATCGACAAAGACGATCCGAACTATATGATGGCGCAGATGATGCAGCAGATGGGGCAGGCGGGAGAGGTTCCGCCGATCACGCCGATCCTGCAGGTCAATCCCGAGCACGAAATTCTCAAGAAGCTCAAGGACTCGGGCGACCAGAATCTGATCAACGACGCGGCATTCGTTCTGCTTGATGAGGCCAAGCTCTACGAAGGTATGGAACTCGACGACATGCCGGAATTCCTGATGCGCCTCAACCGCGTCATGGAGAAAGCGCTCTAAAACCACCGCTCCGTCGGCGGCACGCTTTTCGTGTCCACGAAACCGATCGCCGCGGATACAACACCGCCAAGACGGAAGGAATCCCCATGTCCGGAATACTTTACAGTGTCGATGTGGAATCGACAGGAGTCGATCTGAAAAACGACCGGCTGATTCAACTGGCTTTTTTGAAAATCGACGGCGAATCCGTCGAAACATTCAACGACTTCTGCTATACCGATATCGAAATGAACGATACCGTTACGGCCGTGCACCGTATCACCAATGCCATGCTCGAGGACAAATACTGGCCGTTCGAGACCGATGCGTTTGCGGAACTGGAGAAGGGAAACCTTCCCGAAAACTACTTTATCTCCCACGGGAATACACTCGACCTGACCATGCTCGCGCACGAAGAACTGGAAATACGAATGCAGAAGATCGACACCGACAAATGCGCCAGACTTCTGCTCAAGGATACCGACAGCTACAAACTCGAAGATCTCATCACCCGGTATGCGCTGACGGCGAAAGCCCGGGCGCTTGCGAAAAAGATCGGATTGCAGGATATCGACGCGCATGACGCCCTCAGCGATGCGCTGTGGCACTATGTTCTCTTTACACTGCTGCTCGACCGTGTCGACGGCGATATCGGCAGACTGGTCACCATGACCGCCGAACCGATGCTGCTCGAAAAGATTTCGTTCGGCAGACACAAAGGTAAAAGCTTCAAATCGGTCTTCAACAGCGACCCGCTCGATCTGGTCTGGATGTACGCCAATATGACCGACGACTGGATCGACCTCGAGCATACGCTCGGGTACTGGCTCAGACAAAAGCCGTATTTCTGGAACAAAGCCCGAAAAGAGAAAGAAGATGCGGCGCTTTTGAAGCTGTAGGAAAAAAGCTTTTTCCATACGCCGACCGGGGGAGGTTCGGTAAAAAATACGGTTTTACCTCTGCCGTTTCCTAACCCTCCCCTAACCCGTCTCTGGGTACAATTGCAAACTTCATTTATCAGGAAACCATTATGGGATTAGCCATCGGACTCGTCGGACTGCCGAACGTCGGTAAATCAACCACTTTTAACGCTCTTACCAAAGCACAGAACGCCGAAGCGGCGAACTACCCCTTTTGCACCATCGAACCCAACAAGGCCGTTGTGCCCGTCCCGGACCCGCGTCTGGACGAACTGGCCAAAATCGTCAACCCCGAGCGCATCCAGCACTCCACCCTCGATTTCGTCGATATCGCCGGCCTTGTCAAAGGGGCAAGCAAAGGTGAAGGGCTTGGCAACAAATTCCTTTCCAATATCCGTGAAACGGAGGTGATCTTGCAGATCGTCCGCTGTTTCGAAGACGAAAATGTCGTCCATACCGAAGGCAGCATCGACCCGCTGCGAGATGTCGAGATCATCGAGACCGAACTGATCCTCGCCGACGTCGAAGCGCTGCAGAACAAGATCGAGCGGCTCAAAAAGCAGGCCAAGGCGGACAAGGAAGCCAAGGGGCTCATGGCGTTCGCCGAGGAGCTGGCCGAACACCTTGCCGACGGCAACCTCGCCCGCAGCTTTGCGAAGATCGACGATGACAGATTCACCCTGCTCAACCGCGACCTGCGTCTGCTCACCTCCAAGG
>JALWNV010000077.1 GCA_027083665.1 Helicobacteraceae bacterium | reverse complement strand
TGCTCGTCGACGGGTTTTTCGGCGACCGTGTCATCGCGGTGGCACGTCTGCTCGTACTCAACCTCGCCGCCAACCTCGCCTTTTACGGGACGTTCCCGCAATGGCTGTTCAATCTCGTCAACCTGATCACCCTCGGCGGTATCGCCGGGTTCGTCGTCATGCTCAACCTCGACAAGTTCACCTTTCTTTCCGACCTCAAGGGACTGAATCTTCTGCACCGCCTGGGGTTGCGTATGCACCGTCTCTATGCCTCGAAAGCACTGCTGCTCAGACACATCGCCATTTCCGTTTTCGTCCATCTGTTCACCGTCGTCGCGATCTATTTTCTCGCCCTCAGTGTCGATGTATGGGAGAGCCTCGGCATCTTCCTCGTTGCCGTACCGCCGGTATTTCTGCTGACGATCGTTCCGATTTCGCTGGCAGGCTGGGGTGTGCGCGAGGGGGCGATGGTCGGCATCCTGATGCTCGTCGGGCTGCCCAAGGCGAAAATTCTCGCCATCTCCATCCTCTACGGCATCCTGCTTATCCTCACCGCCCTGCCCGGAGCATGGTTCTGGAACCGGGCCAAAAAACATCATACAAAGGAGCCGGCATGAATGTCGATACCATGCGCGCCATAGACCACTATGCGGGAGTCCCGCTGACCTTTCTGGGAACCCTGCTGGACAAAACGCTCCGGACACTCGGCGGCGCGAAAAAGGTGCGTCCGAAAAACGTCCTGCTGATCGAACTTTCCGAGATGGGCAGCGCCATCATCGTCGACCCCGCCATGCGCAAGCTCAAGGCGCACATCGACGGTGAACTGCACTTCGTCATCTTTGCGAAGAACAAGGTCTCGCTTCAGCTGCTCGGAACCGTCAAAGAGGAAAACATCTTCACCATCGACGAAAGCGGCATGGTACCGCTGGCCGTTTCGACCCTGAAGTTTTTCAAATGGTGCCGCGATAAAAAGATCGACTCGGTCATCGACCTCGAACTCTTCTCCCGATTCACGGCACTGCTGACGGGTTTTTCCGGAGCGCAAAACCGTGTGGGATTTCACAGTTTCCACAACGAAGGGCTCTACCGCGGCGATTTCCTGACGCACAAAGTCGCCTACAATCCGCACCAGCATATCGCCAAAAACTTCGTCGCGATGGTCGACGCGCTGTTGAGCGAAGAAGAGCAGCTGCCCTATACCAAGCGCATCATCGGCGACAACGAGATCCAAATCGCAAAAGCGCCTGTTGCCGAAGAGGAAAAGCAGGCGGTGCGCGACGCCATCACAGAAAGATACCCGGAGTTCGACGCGGCGGCGAATCCCGTTATCCTCGTCAACTCCAACGCTTCGGACCTGCTGCCGCAGCGCCGCTGGGACCGTGCCAACTACTGCGAGGTAATCAAGAGGATCCTCGACTACAACGACAAGGCGATTGTCCTGCTTACCGGCGCTCCGGGCGAACACGACGGCGCGCAGACCCTTGCCGACTGTGTCGGTGACGCACGCTGCATCAACTTCGCCGGCGGCGTGAAATTCCTGCAGCTGCCGCACCTGTACAGTGTCAGCGCCTTTATGCTCACCAACGATTCCGGTCCGGCACACTTTGCTTCCGTCACCGACATGCACACCTTCGTCATCTTCGGTCCAGAGACCCCTGCGCTGTACGGCTCGCTCGGCCCCTCCACCCCGATCTTCGCCGGCATGGCCTGCAGCCCCTGCGTGAGTGCGGCCAACCACCGCAAAACCCCGTGTACGGACAATCAGTGCATTCAGGTGATTACGCCCGAGTGGGTGTTTGATGTCATCAGGCCCAAGCTTGATGAACTTACTGTCGATGCACAGTAAGATTCGGAAAACGGGAAACGGAAATGGGAAAACGGACAACCGGTATGGGAAGCGTGGATAGACCTCCCCTTTCCTCTTCCCCCTTCCCCACTGGAAAAAATACATTTTTCTGGATTTTTCTCATCGCCGTCACTGCACTGCGGCTACTCGTCATCGGCCATTTCGGCCTCGGCGTCGACGAGGCGCACTATGTGCTGTACGGACTCTATCCGGCGCTGAGCTATTTCGACCATCCGCCGCTGGTGGGCTGGACGGAGATGCTTTTCACTTCGCTGTCAGGTGTCAATGAATTCGCCGCGCGTCTGCCGGCGGTTCTGATCGGAGCAGCCGCGACGGCAATGGTCTATTTCTGGCTGCTGCGCCTCTTCGATTCGGCACGGCTCGCACTCTGGGGCGCCGTCGCGCTCAACGCCTCGTTTCTGTTCAACGCGCTGTTCATGATGCTGATGCCCGATACGCTGCTGTATCTGCTCGTGATCCCCATCATGACCGCCGCCTTGCGTATCGAACGGGATAATACGTATAAAAACTGGATCGTGCTCGGCATACTGCTGGGACTGGCGGGACTGGCGAAATACACCGCGTTTCTCTTCGTCGTCGCTTTGCTGATCTATCTTGCGCTCCGGCGGCGATGGGATCTTCTGCTGACACCGAAAATGCTCCCGGCTGTCGCCGTCGCGGGGGTGATCGTCTCGCCGGTGCTGATCTGGAACATGCAACACGACTGGATCAGCTTCGCCTTTCAGAGCGCACATGTCTCCGGGCACGGCAGTATCAATATCAATGCTTTTTTCCAGTCGATCGCCGCACAGTTCGGCGCCTACAGCCCCTTTCTCTTCCCTGTCGCATTCTACGGTCTCTACCGTGCGCTCAGGGCCAAAGAAAACGCCCCGCTGTATCTCGGCGGCATCTTCGGCCTCGTCATCATCGTCTTTTTCACCTACAACTCGCTGCATGCACGTGCCCTGCCGCACTGGACGTCGCTGTTTTACCTGCTCTTTATCCCCGTGGGCACGGCACTGCTGCTTGAAAAAAGTCTTTTCTGGAAGAGGTACATCTATTTCGCCGTCGGCTTCTCCGGTATCGTCACCCTGCTGCTGTACGCGGAACTGCGCTTCAAATTCCTGCCGATGCCCGATTACCAATCGATCCACCGCGATCTGTACGGCTGGGACACCATCATGAAAAAAGCCGCCGGCCATATCACCGATCCCGCACATCAGGCCGCCGCCGTCACCAACTGGTCACTCGCCTCGCGTGCGATCTATTACGGACGGCCCTATGCCGTGCAGACCTATCTGATCGACGACCGCACCGATCAATTCGACCTTTGGCAAAAAGGCAGACCCGAAGGCAAAGACCTGCTGTTTATCACGACACACGATTTTAAAAACGATATCACCGAAACCATGCGCTGTGACGCCGTCGAACAAGTCGATTCCTTCGACCTTGACATCGGTAGGCACAAGGTCAATACCGTCACTTTGACATGGTGCCGCAACTTTCAGGGGCTGCAATGAAACCTTCCGTCATAATCACCGCCGTTTTGATAACAGGAACACTGCTGATCTGGCTGTTGTACGGAAACATCGATCTCGAGGTCATCCGCTGGTCCAAAGCCCGGCAGGATACCTGGATCAGACCCGTCAGTGCCTTCTTGACAGAATTCGGGATTATTACCGGCTGGCTCGTGGGGGCGATGCTGCTGTGGTTCTACTTCCGTTATTATCGCAAAAACAGCTACTGGGCCGCGCGGGTGCGCTTCTTTTTCATCTCCGTCGCCGCCACCGGCATCGCCGCCATCCCGCTCAAACTGCTTTTCGGCAAGGCCCGTCCTTCCAAACTGTTCGACGAAAACCTCTACGGATTCCAGTGGTTCGCGCCGACCGACGCCTACGGCCTGCACGGATTCCCTTCCGGCCATACAACGACCGCCTTTTCCGTCGCCACGGCGCTGGCACTGATCTTCCCGCGCTTCGCCGTGCTCTTCTACCTCGGTGCGACACTCGTCGGCCTCTCGCGCATCGGCGTGCTTTACCACTACCCCAGCGACGTCGTCGCCGGCGCGATGCTCGGCACCGTTTTGACACTGCTGCTGTACCGCTGCAAAAAAATCACGTTCGCCTGAACGGACTTTCGCCGCCGTACCGCTTCCCGGCTTACCGTCATTGGAGCGGCCTTTTGCTATAATTTCCGAAATCCCAGATGAAAGACGTTACCGATGAAAAATTTTCTCATCATCATTTTTCTGCTTTCGCTCGTTTCAATCGGCTTTGTCGCCTATGAAAAAGGCGGAAAAATTCTGCCTTATTACCGACAGCTGACACAGACCCGCGTCGGAACCGAAAAAGACCTGCAAAACCCGCAGCAAAAAGATGCACGTTTCGTCGGGTCCGCCCAATGCAAAAAGTGTCACGAAGAGAAGTTCGACGCCTGGTCGCATTCGCGCCATCCCAGAATGATCCAGGATATCGCCAAAGACCCGTCTGCCGTCGTCGCGGACTTTTCCAAACTCCCCGCCGATGCCGACTTCAACCTCAGCGACGCCGTCTACACCATCGGCGGCAAGTTCAAACAGCGCTATATGATTCCCCGCGACTTCAACGGCAGCGAAGACTATATCCTCGGCAACTACCAGTGGAACGTCGAAACCGGTAAATGGCAGCATTTCAAACCGTGGAAATACTGGTACAAGCATGCCTATCCCCACGACAACAAACAGCTGCCGACCTCCCGCGCCTGCGACGGCTGTCACTTTACCGGGTATATGGCGGCAGGAAAACGCATCGAACCCGGTATCGCCTGCGAAGCGTGCCACGGGCCGGGTTCGAACCATGTCGCGGATCCCGGTTCCCCGGTCTACCGAGCGTCACTGAGCGATCCCGTACGGCAAAACGAAGTCTGCCTGCAGTGCCATATGCGCAACCGGGACAAACGGCTCGAAGACCGCAATATGAGCGAAATCTACGGTGATGCGCGAGACTATCCTTACGGCTATGAACCGGGCAAGGCGCTGGCGGACTACAAAATGGTCGCTCCGTTCGTCATGGGGCACGAGACCAAAGAGTTCTACGCCAACGGCGCGGCAAAAAAGAACCGGACGCAGGGCAATGAATTCGTCCGATCCATGAAAGGACGCCACGGCATCACCTGCATCAACTGCCACAATCCGCACACCCTGCAGCCGACGGCGCAGCACAACGACGGCAACGCATTGTGCATGAAATGCCACAGCTTCGACTCTCCCATCGGGCCGCATCAAAAGAGCCTCGAAGCACATACACACCACAAAGCCGATTCTAAAGGCTCGCGCTGCGTCGAATGCCATATGCCCAAAACCGGCCGCCATACCGGCAAATCGCCGCTGACGGTCCGCAGCCACCTCTTCGGATTCACCACCCCGGCACAGACGCTCAAATACAAGATGCCGCCGGAGACGAACGCCTGCTATGCCTGCCACAAAAAGGACCGCACGATGCAGCAACTTCAAAACGACCTCGAATCGTGGGGGATGGTCGGCTGGGACAAACGCTGAGACGGGTTGCCGCACTGCGGTAAAGCCCGTTTTATCGGTTTTGGGTAAAATAACACCCAAAAAGAAAAGCCCGAGGCCGTCATAATGTCTATTCAACCGCTTTCCGTCATCATCCTCGCCGCCGGCAAAGGCAGCCGGATGAAATCTTCCAGGGCAAAAGTCCTCCACAATATCAGCGGTCGCCCGATGCTCTATCACAGCGTCAAAGCCGCCAAACAGATCAGCGATGACGTTACCGTCGTCGTCGCCCATCAGAAGGAGGCCGTGATAGAGACGATCGGAAGCCTTTTCGACGATATCGCCTTCGCCGTTCAGGATCTGGAGAACTTTCCCGGGACCGGCGGCGCATTGATGAATATCCGGCCCCGCCATGACAGGATCCTTGTCCTCAACGGTGACATGCCGCTGATCACGGCCGAGTCGATGCAGGGATTTCTTCGAAGCGATGCCGACATCGTCATGTCCATTTTCGACCTCGAAGATCCGAGCGGCTACGGGCGGGTCGTCATCTCCGACGCCGGCGTCGAACGCATCGTCGAGGAAAAAGACGCGACGGAAGAGGAGAAAAAGATCACCCATGTCAATGCCGGTGTCTACTGTTTTTCCCGCGAAATACTCGAATCGTTCCTGCCGCGGCTGTCGAACCGCAACGCCCAGCGGGAATATTACCTCACCGATATCGTCGCCATGGCCCGTGAAGAGCACCGCAAAATCGTACCGCTGCTCATCGACGAAGAGCATTTCAAAGGCGTCAACTCCAAAGCCGACCTCGAAGCGGCGGAAGTTATCATGCAGCGCCGCATCAAACACCGCTGGATGCGCGAAGGCGTCACGATGCAGCTCGCCGACACCATCTACATCGAGGAACCCGTCGTTTTCAAAGGCGAATGCACGGTCGAGAACGGCGTACGCATCTGCGGCGAAAGCGTCATCGAAAACTCCCATATCAAGGCCCATTCCGTCGTCGAGGACTCCGTGATGGTCGATTCGGACTGCGGCCCGATGGCACATCTGCGTCCGGGAAGCGAACTTGGCCGTACCCATATCGGCAATTTCGTCGAGACGAAAAAAGCGAAGCTCACCGGCGTCAAGGCCGGGCACCTGAGCTACCTCGGCGACGCCGAGATCGATGAAGGCACCAATATCGGTGGCGGTACCATCACCTGCAACTACGACGGCA
>JALWNV010000076.1:3884-6562 GCA_027083665.1 Helicobacteraceae bacterium | reverse complement strand
ATGGAAACGCCGAGTTTCGCGCAGGAAGCATCGGTCGTCTTTTTGAGATCGTTGATGCCCAGCCGCATGCACTTGACCGTATAGGCCACTTCCGGGCGATCGCTTTTTTTCGCATAGGCGAAGAACATTTTCCGATTGACGTCCCGGATGAGATAGAACGCTTCATCGGCCTGTTCGGAGGTGATATTCCGGTCGAAATACTGCCAGATCATGAAGTTGCGCGCCAACGAGGGCGGACGGGAGCGGATCTGCTCGAGTGTCACCTGCGCGAAAAGTATTGTCGGCACGAAGAGCCATTACGGCAGTCCGAGACGCAGTCGCATTTTCGCTACATCATCCCCGCGGGAGCGCCGGCGACGGCGAACAGCAGCCGGGTAAAAACGACATCGACGATCTGAAGCCCGACGATGATGACCAGCGGTGCGAGGTCGATGCCGTTGAAGACGGTCGGGATATAGCGGCGGACCAGGGCATAGGCCGGTTCGGTCAGACGGTACAGAACCTGAACAATCGGATTGGCGGGATCGGGTCTTACCCATGTCAGCAGCGCCGCGATGATGATAACCCAGATATAGACGTTGATCAGCGAATGAACGATGCCGCCGAGACCGAGAAGAATGCTTCCGAACGTACTCATTTGACGATTTCCCCCAGATAATGTTTGATATGTGTATAAACGGCATCGAGATCCGGTCCGTGTTCGGCACCCGTGAGCAGGATGCGAAGCGATTTGAACAGCGGCTTGCCTTTGATGCCTGTCGTATCGACGATGTGCCGCTTCAGTGCGTCGAACGTTTCGAAAAACGGTGCCGTCTTGATAACCGCCTTGATCTCCGCGCTCTCTTTGAATTCGTCAGGAACACTTTTTTCCGCGAAAATCGCTGCGATCTTCGCCTTGAGCTCTTTGGTTGTGCTGGCTTCCTCGAGATAGAGTTTCGCCAGTTTTCCGATTGCGTCGTCGGCAAAACCGACGTATCGGGAGAGCTCTTTGTCTTCCATCCTTTTGAGATGTTCGCGGTTGATGAAGCGCAGCTTTTCGATGTCGAAGCGGGCAGGGGCCCTGGAAATGTTTTCAAGATCGAACCATTCGACCGCTTCGTCCATCGTGAAGATCTCCTGCGGCGTTTTGTTACCGATGAGTACCAGGTAATTGGCGACAGCTGCCGGCAGGAAGCCTTCGGAGAGCATCCATTTGACACTCGACGCGTTGTCGCGCTTGCTCATTTTCTTGCCCTCTTCGTTGAGAATGATCGGCAAGTGGGCGTATTCGATCTGTTTGTCGTACCCGAGCGCATTGCGCACGGCGATCTGTTTGGGCGTGTTGGAGAAGTGGTCTTCCCCGCGAATCACCAGCGATATATCCGCAAGCATGTCGTCGACGGCGCAGGCGAAGTTGTAGGTAGGGTATTTCTCCGCCCGCATAATGATGAAACTGTCGATATCCTCCGGGTCGAACGTCGCTTCGCCCTTGATGATGTCATGAACGACGATCGGCGCTTCCGGGCGTTTCAGGCGGACGGTAAACGGATTTTCGTTATCGATCGTCGCTTCGGGGGGCAGGTGGGTACAGGTATCGTCGTACCGGAACGGCTTGTGCCGCGCCTTGGCCAGTTCACGTTTGCGATCGAGTTCTTCGGGGGTGCAGAAACAGTTGAACGCCTTTTTGTCCTGCAGCAGCTGGATCGCCATCGCCCGGTGGAACCGTAGATTGCCGCTTTGGTAGATCACGTCTTTGTATTCGATTCCGAAAAGATCGAGGATCTCCAGGATCTCCTTGTCTTTCCCCTCGATATTGCGCTCTTTGTCGGTATCTTCGATGCGGACGATCAGCGGTTCATTGCGCCGGCGCGACAGCAGCGAGTTGAAAAGAGCGACACGCAGGTTTCCGATATGCATGTCACCCGTCGGACTGGGAGCGAATCGAAGCATAGGCATTCCTTGGGTTTCCGGGTACCGTCAGATCGGATATTACCGGAAAATAGATTTTCGCAATGGTAACGAAAAAATCCTAATGCGGCAGTAACCGTTACGTACTTGGCTCTCTTTTACCGCCCATACTGTACACTTGCGCCATGAAAGCATATCTGATTGAACCCGAAACTCAAACCGTCTCCGTCCAGGATTTCGACGGCCAGCCCCACAGTCTCTATACCCTTTTCGGCTCTTTGCTCGTCGACACGCACGAGGTACTGAAACGGCACAATGTCTACAGTGCGGCGGAAGCGTTCGAAAGAGGCGAAAAAGGCTTTTTTCTCGGCGAAAAGCTGCTGTTCGGCAAAACGCTTGTCACCGGCCGCGAAGGCTTCGAGGATATCGACGCGGCGATCCTGCCGGAGGAGCTTGAAACCCTTGTCATGTACGATCTGCCGGCTTTTTACGAAAAAGTGCTTGCACTGCTTCCGAAAGATTTCTCTTTTTCCGAAAGGTATATGCTGCAAGCCGGGGATATGCAAGAGGCCGTCAATCCCGAGTGGGTCTTTTATGTCTTCAATATGGCGGACGAGGCGACGAAAAATTACTTTTTGAACCACCTCGAAGAAACGGTTGTACGGAAAAACGATATTCATGCCTATTTGAAAAAAATGGGAGAAATCGCAGTCAAGTCGATGGGGCAATAACAGCTGCTTTGCCAACGGAAAAGCAGCGTTTTAGCTCTGCCGCTTCCGGAATACAGGGAA
>JALWNV010000076.1:0-3874 GCA_027083665.1 Helicobacteraceae bacterium | reverse complement strand
CCGGAGCTTTATGAGTTGGTATCATTTATGTTTTTCTGATAGAATTTCGAAAAAAAAGGATGCAGTATGTCTGAAACATTTGAAGTATCGAAAAAAGAGTTCCTTGAATTCAAAATTTCAAAACTCGAATCGAAAATGTCAGAGATCGATAAAAATATCGCAAAACTGAAGCAGAAAAAAGTTGATATCGCGGAGGAGATCAAGAAAATAAAAGAAGACAATCGCGATGTCTTTCCCGCCAGAGGCAGAAAAAAACAGGCATAAAAAAAACCCCTTGGCGACACCGGCGTATCTCGCCGCTGCCGTCTGTGCAGGGATCATCTCTATTTTCCCCAATCCTCGGGGATTTTTAAACAGCTCAGACTTATTCCGGTTCAGCCGAAAAACCGTTCCTCAATAACCGCTCTGTACACAAGGTGCCGTTTACCGCACGATCGGTTCAAATAGCGTACAATCAGGTTTCAAAAAAGGTTGAAATGTCAATCAGGGGGAGAGTACAGTGGTGACCCCAAGGGGATTCGAACCCCTATGGCCAGAATGAAAATCTGGAATCCTAACCATTAGATGATGGGGCCATTAAACAAATGGCTTTGTTGAGCCGAAATAGTACTCAATACAACTTTAAATATTCTTGAAATTTCCGCCAAAAACGGCGACAATCGGCTTTACATGTAAACTTCGCGAAGGGCGCGGATAATAACGGCGTTTTTGGAAATACTCTCGGCTTTCGCGTTGTCGTTGACGAGGTCATACAGGTCAAGCGGCAGGGAGATGGAGAATGTCTTGGTCTCCACCTTTTTCTTCTTCTTGACAAGGTTGGTGACGTTTTGCAGCAACTCGATGATCTTTTTCGTGTCGATCGGTTTCTGGATAAAACTGTTGACGCCGATCTCGATCGTTTCGGAAATTTTCTGGATATCGTTGCTGGCCGAAACGACGACGACCATCTGCTGCGGATTGATCTCGCGGATTTTGCGTGCGAGCTCGATACCGTCCATCTCCGGCATGATAATGTCGACAAAGACGATATCCGGCTTCTTTTCTTTGTAGAGCTCGAGTGCCTCTTTTCCGGTAAAAGCCGATGTGACCTCTTTGAAGAAGTTTTTGAATGTCGAGCTGAGCAGTTCGTTCGCAACCGCTTCGTCTTCGACGACCATCGCCGTCATCTTCTTCGTCTCTTCTGTCAACTGTACCAAGTCGATATTTTTCATACGTTTTCCTATGATTAAAATTATTGTATTCTACACTGTTTTTAGTAAAGGGTACCTCTAAACGGTGTTTCCAGATTTATCAACATTCCGCTGTTAAATCGTGTTGCGCAATTATAGTTGCAAAAGGATTATAATAAATTGAAAGCCGCAGATTAGGCCGGAAACCGTGATCAATATTTTTTGAATTGCTCGAGCCATTCCAGATTGTCTTCAACTGTTCTCTCTTTTTGTTCAAGCAGCGAAGCGATGATAGAGCGCAATGTCTGTTCATCCATAAATGAGAGGAGGGCGGGATTGATATGAGTAGGGGGCTGCCCATCATAGCCGTTGAGGAGCTTTTCGATATCCGCAATCAGTTCTGCTTTCGTGTCCATACGTTACAACTCCCGCGGTTCAGGACCGATATAGCGCTGTCTCGGTCGCGCGATCTTCTTCTCCGGGTCCGCATTGAACTCGATCCATTGCGCCAGCCATCCGACCGTCCGGCCGATAACGAAGATAATGGTAAACATCTCTTTGGGAATTTTCAGTGCCGTCAGGATCAAACCGGAATAAAAGTCGATATTGGGGTAAAGTTTGCGCGAAATGAAATAGTCGTCACTGAGTGCGACCGCTTCGATCTTCTCCGCGATCTCGAGCAGTTCGTTGTCGATACCCAGTTCATCTTTGAGTTCGTCAAGGAGTTTTTTCAGAATTTTCGCCCGCGGGTCGAAGTTTTTGTAGACACGATGCCCGAAGCCCATTAAACGGAATTCATCGTCGGGATCTTTCGTCCGTGCGATAAACTCGTCCACCCGTCCGACCGAACCGATATATTCGAGCTGTGCGATGACCGATTCATTCGCGCCGCCGTGCGCGCGTCCCCACAGCGCATCGATACCGGCGGAAATCGCGGCGTAGGGGTGTGCCCCCGTGGAGGCAACCGCCCGGACCGTCGTCGTCGACGCGTTCTGCTCATGGTCGGCATGAAGCGTGAAAATCGTATCAAGCGCACGGACCTGTACCTCGGGAATTTTTAGATCCTGTCCCGGATAGGCGTGCATCATATAGAGAAAGTTCTCCGTAAACGAACGCTTCAGATCGGGATAGATAAACGGAATGCCGAGCGACCGGCGATAGGCGAACGCCGCCAGGGTAGGGACCTTGGCGAGCAGTCTGCGGCGCATCACCTGCAGATCTTCTTCGCTCTGCATCTTGATATGTTCGGAGTAAAAGGCGGAGAGGGCGGACACGGCGGAGGACATCATTGCCATAGGATGGGCTTTGTCCGGAAATGCATAAAAGAGATTTTTCAGCCCTTCATGCACAAAAGACCGTTTTCTAAGCTCCATATCATATGCTATCAACTCATCTTTTGTCGGAAGTTCACCGTTGAGCAGCAAATAGCAGACCTCGAGATAGGATTTGTTTTGCGCCAGATCTTCGATAGCATATCCCCGATAGCGAAGCTCGCCTTTGCCCCCGTCGATATAGGTAATCTCGGAACTGCAACTCGCCGTCGAGGTAAAACCCGGATCGTAGGTAAACATTCCCGTCTGCTTGAAAAGGGGACGGATATCAATCACATCCTGTCCCATTGTCGGATGCAGAATTCCGAAAGTGTACTGTTTTCCGTTGCGGTTGTCGGTCAGGGTTACGGAATCCATCGCGTGCTCCTTGAATTACGTTGATAGATTTATGATATAGCAATGCGCGTAAAGCATACCTAAAAACCGGGTGCTATATTTGAAGCTGTTGACAGGACTTAAGGGCATCTCGCAGTATATTTTCATTTAGTTAACATAATGTATATTCTCTTGAAACAATATTTGCACGCATCTCAGTATGAACAATACCGATACAACCGGTTTTTGAACTTTAAATTTCGGTCAATCCTTTTTAGTATAATAAGTGTAAAATATGGCATCATTCTTAGTTCATAAAGAGAGGTCTGGATGCGTCGAACACTCTTGCGGCTTTTTATCGGTCTTGTTCTGTCGCTCCTCTCATTTGTCATCGTGTTGCTCTTCATTCCATCCGTCAGTCGATTCGTTATCGAAAAAACGGCGGCGCATTATCTTCACCGCAATCTCAACGTAACCTACTGGAATTTTACCGGAACGCGTCTTCTGCTTTCCGGAACGTTCGATGACAACAGTACCATTGATCTGGAAGCATTCAATTTGCTTGAACCCGAACGTTCCATCACACTACGGATAAACGCAAACACGACACTGTTCGATGCCGTTGCCGGTACGGCACTGCCCAATATTGCATTCAATGCGGTAGCCCGCTATCGTCATCCGTCCGGGCTGACACTGGATGGCCATTTACTCGATGGCAATCTTTCGGCAAAGATGAGTATGAATACGATGCATTACGATTTTCGGCTCGATCATCTCAGTATCGATCGCTATCTTCGTGATCAGGAACTTCCGGCATTTCTCTCCGGTACACTCGACCTGACCGGTAACGGTGCGGCAAAGTCGCCTTTTGAACAGCACGCAAAGTTAATATCAAATAATTTGAAATTGAAAAGCCCCCTGCTCTCGTCATTGGGAGCGGCATCGCTGCCAAAAACGCTCGACGCCAACCTCAGCACGGATTTTCATTTTCGTAAAGGCAGCGAACTTACCGCCGATTTGCAACTGTCGACTGTCGCGTTTTCACTGCAGGGAAACCGT
>JALWNV010000075.1:1876-6634 GCA_027083665.1 Helicobacteraceae bacterium | reverse complement strand
GGCGCGTCGGAGGTGGGGCTGAAGAAACTCGACGCGTTTGCAAAAGAGTGCTCCGTCAAGATCGATACACGCCTGCAGGACCTTAAAACGTGGGAGCCGGAACAGTCGTACGATGCTGTTTTATGCTCCTTTTTGCATCTGGAAGAGCTGTTGCGTACCCGGACATTCATCAAAGCGCTCGGTGCTTTGCGCCAAAACGGTGTTTTTGCCGGAGAATTCTTCGCGAAATCTCAGCTGCAGCGCGATTCCGGCGGTCCCAAAGACGAAAAGCTCCTCTACGACCTGCACAGTTTCGAGAAACTCAAACGTCCCGGATTCGTTTGCGAGCAGCTTGAAACGGCGGCGGTGGAACTCGATGAAGGCAAGGGGCATCAGGGGACGGCCGATGTCGTCCGGGTCCGTTTTCGACGCGAGAAATTCTACAAGATCGAGCTGCCTTCCCTGACGCTTGCCGCGCTGCTGGAGCGGTCGGTCTCGATGTTTTCCGAGCGGCCGGCATTGCGGACACTCGACGGCTCGGTCGTGTTGACTTACGGCGATGTCGGGACACGGATCAGGGCGCTGCAGGAAGAGCTGGCATCCCGGGGAATCGGTTTCGGCGACAAAATCGCGCTGTGCAGTGAAAATATGCCCTACTGGGGTATTGTCTATCTTGCGGTGACGACAATGGGGGCGGTGATCGTTCCGATCCTGCCCGATTTTCACGATAACGAAATTCGTCATATCATTCTGCACGCCGAATGCCGCGCCGCGTTTGTCTCGAAAAAGATGCGTGATGTGCTCGATCATGAGAGTATGCGCGATCTGGGCTGCGTAATGCTTGTCGACACGCTGGCGCCCGATGAAACGCTTTGCGAGCGCCTCAACGAGAACAGTATGCTTAAAAAGGGCACGGAACAGCTTAACCGGCTCAAAGAGAGCGCGATGGACCTTGCCCATATCGGGAGCGGAAAAATCGCTTCAGAGCTCTGTGAGGACGATCTGGCGGCGATTATCTATACGTCGGGAACGACCGGAAGTTCCAAAGGAGTGATGCACACCCACCGGGCGTTGGCCTTTCAGGCGACCGGCGCGCAGTGCGTTATCGAGATCTTCCCCGAAGACCGCTTTCTCTCTATTTTGCCGCTGGCGCATACGTTCGAGTGTTCGGTCGGCTTTCTTGTTCCGTTTGCCAACGGATCGAGCGTCACCTACCTCTCCAAGGCGCCGACGCCGAGGCTGCTGATCGACGCGATGGGCAAGGTCAGGCCGACGTTTATGCTCTCCGTTCCGCTGGTGATCGAGAAAATCTTCAAAAACCGGATTCAGCCGAACTTTATGAAAAACGCCCTGATACGCCGGCTGTATCGTTTTGCTTTCATCCGCAAAAAACTGCATGCGCTTGCCGGAAAAAAACTGATGCAGACATTCGGCGGTGCCTTGCGTTTTTACGGGATCGGAGGTGCGCCGCTCTCACCGCTGGTCGAAGAGTTTCTGATCGAAGCGGGCTTTCCGTATTCGATCGGCTACGGTCTGACGGAGACGGCGCCTCTGCTCGCGGGTGCGGCGCCGTTTCGAACGAAGTACCGTGCGATCGGCCCGGCGCTCGATGCGGTCGAGCTTAAAATCGTCGATCCCAACGAAGCGGGGGAGGGGACGGTCTACGCGAAAGGTCCCAATGTCATGCTCGGCTACTACAAGGACCCGGAGAAGAGCGCGGAGGTGCTGATGGGGGACGGATGGTTCAATACGGAAGATCTCGGCTATATCGACGAAGACGGTTATCTGTTCATCAGCGGCAGATCGAAAAATTTGATCCTGGGCCCCAGCGGTGAGAATATCTATCCCGAGCAGATCGAAGCGGTGATCGGTGAAAATGAGCTGGTTGAGGATGTATTGGTTTATCAGTATGAAAACCGGCTTGTCGCGCGCGTCTATCTTGATTACGAGAAACTCGATCAGATGTTCGGGATCAAGTCGATGTCCGAGAGCGAAGTGCACGAGCGTATCGAAGCATTGCTCGAGAGGCTGCGGCAGGAGACAAACGCGCGTGTTTCCCGTTTTTCGAGGATTTCGCGTATGATCGAGCAGAAAGAGCCGTTCATCAAGACACCGACGAAAAAGATCAAACGCTATCTCTACACGGAGGCCTAACGATGCGTTCGGTTTTGTTTGTTTGTCTCGGTAACATCTGCCGTTCGCCGCTGGCGGAGGCCCTGATGCGCGTAAAAGTACAGCGGAAGGGGATTCGCCTGATTGTCGATTCCGCCGGTACGGGCGACTGGCATGTGGGAGAACCGCCCTGCGAGAACGCCGTCCGCGTCGCCGCGCTGCACGGTATCGATATCAGCGGCCTGCGTGCGCGGCAGGTTACGGCGGAAGATCTCGTTCGTTTTGACCGGCTTGTCGGTCTTGATGCCGCAAATGTCGCGGACCTCAAGCGTATGGGAGCGAAAAACGTTTTGAAACTGGGGGATTTCGGTTATAACGGTGCCGATGTTCCCGATCCCTATTTTTTCGACGGATTCGACGGATTCGAGACGGTATTTGAGATGATCGATACCTGTACGACGAACCTCTTGCGGTATCTCGAAGAGAACTAAGTTTATTTCGTTAACTGTTTATTATATAAATCATCATATCATTTTATTTACGAACTCGCATTACCATTGAACACCTTACTCCCTTAGACAGAAATTGCCGAAGCTAGTGGTCCATATATGTTGCGGGTCGAATTTTGAGGAGGAAACATGAAACATGTTTATTTGACAATGGATGCCATCAAGGCGGCACTCGAAGGCCATGCGATAACGCTGACAGAGGCGAAAGAACTCGAGCAGACGCTGCAGCGCTGCAAAAACAACGCGGAACACAGCCGTCACAAAAAAGCGTCCTAACCGCCGAAAGGGGCTTCTTCGTATTTGAGCGAAGTTCCGATCATAAAAAGAGGCGACGATCTGAGCGCTTCGAGGCTGCGATAGCGGCCGATACCGATTCCCCGCAGATTTTCTTCAAACAGTACCGTGATTCCGTCATCCGTATCGATCAGAGCCAGCGCCTTGTCGTCGACCAGCCGTGCATCGTTCATGCCGTCGATTTCAAATATGATATCGATCCAGTCGAAGCCGCGCTGTTTGTCCTGTACCGACAGCCTCAGCCGTGCGGATGTCGGTCCGGTTACATCGAGCGAGCGCAGTATCGCTCCTTCGCCGTCGAGGATACGCTCTGCGAGTTTTTCGGCTTCGTTAGCCGTAGCCAACGGTTTCATCCTATTGACAACCGACGCATTCCATCGAGCGGTCCTCGACGTCGTTGTTGGCTTCGGGCGATTGCGAGCGCAGGTAGTAGGTCGATTTGACCCCCAAACGCCATGCTAACATGTAGATATCGTTGAGATACTTTCCGCTGGCCTTGTCGAGCGTGATGAAGATGTTGAGGCTTTGCCCCTGGTCGATCCACTTCTGGCGGATGGATGCGGCTTTGACGAGGATTGTCTGGTCCAGATCATAAGCCGGGGTGTAGTAGGCCCAGGTGTCGGGATTGAGATTGGGGGCGCAAACGGGGATCAGTCCGGAGAGGTTCTCTTCGTACCATTTACGTTTGTAGACCGGCTCGATCGTCTGTGTGGTTCCGGTGAGGATCGAGATGGAGCTTGTCGGAGCGATCGCCATGAGGTAGCCGTTACGCATGCCCTGTGTTTTGATCGTTTCGCGCAGGCTGTCCCAGTCGTAGGTGGAGGCGAACAGTCCGCCGCGGTCGACAAGGTTGCGTACCTCCGCATTGGCATGATCCATCGGAAGGATGCCTCGACTCCATTTCGACCCTTCGAATTCGGGGTAGGAACCTTTTTCGACGGCCAGTTCCGAAGAGGCTTTGATCGCGTTGTAGCTGACCGCCTCCATCACTTCGTCGATCTTGTCGAAGTGTTCCTGCGACCCCCAGCTGATTCCGGCTTCGGCTAACATCTGTGATTCGCCCATGACGCCCAGGCCGATCGAGCGGCTGCGCATATTGGTACGTTTGACCTTTTCAAGCGGGTAGAAATTGAGGTCGATCACGTTGTCGAGCGCGCGGACGGCGACGGGAACGATACGGTCGATATCCTCCTTGGTGTTGATGCGCGAGAGGTTGACCGAGGCGAGGTTGCAGACGGCGGTCGCACCGTCGATTTTCTCTTTTTCGACGATATAGATCTGCTGGCCGCCGATCGAATCGAGTGCCGTGACTTTTTTGGCGGGCTTTTCGATACCGCTGTCGACCTTGACCGGTTCCTCTTCTTCAAACAGCAGGTAATCGCCGTCTTCGAACTTGAGTTTGATTTTGTAGTGGTTTGGGGCGGTGTTCTGGAATATCTCCGTACAGAGGTTGGAGCTGCGGATAACACCGTAGTGGTCGTTGGGGTTGGCGCGGTTGGCGTTATCTTTGAAGCAAAGAAACGGACTGCCGGTTTCGAAATAACTGGTAAGGACCTTTTTCCAGAGATCTTTGGCTTTGATGCGCTCTTTGAGAATGCTGTCGTCTTGCTCTAACTCAAGATAACGTTTTTCAAACGCTTCGCCGTAGAGTTCGCTCAGCTCCTTGCACTCGAGCGGGTCGAATGTCGTCCAGATCGCATCTTCTTGCACCCGTTTCATAAACAGATCGTTGATCCACAGCGCGGGAAAGAGATCGTGGGCACGACGCCGCTCTTCGCCGGAGTTCTTCTTCAGATCGAGAAAATCGACAATATCCATGTGCCAGGGTTCGAGATAGACGGCGATCGCCCCTTTTCGAGTGCCG
>JALWNV010000075.1:0-1866 GCA_027083665.1 Helicobacteraceae bacterium | reverse complement strand
ACGGTACCGCCGGCGGCGTTTTTATGGCTGTCGATATACGAACCCATGGAGCGGACCTGTGTCCAGTCCCAACCGATACCGCCGCCGAATTTCGACAGCAGGGCCATCTCTTTGTACGAATCGAAGATCCCCTCGATATTGTCGGGGGTCGAACCGATATAGCACGAACTCAGCTGATGTCGTGTTGTACGTGCATTGGAGAGAGTAGGGGTGGCGAGCATGACTTCGAACTTGGAGATCATGTCGTAGAACTTTTTCGCCCACCCCTGACGGTCCTCTTCGTTTTGAGCCAGGAACATGGCTATGGCCATGAACATGTGCTGCGGCAATTCGATGGGATCGCCGTTGCGGTCTTTGATGAGATAACGGTCGTAAAGCGTCCGGATACCGAGATAGTTGAACTGCAGATCCCGATCGGGATCGATGTAGGCGTTGAGATCGTCGAGATCGTATTTATCCCGCAGGCCGAGAAGAATGCGCCCTTCGGCTTCGCCTTTCTCGAAATACTTTTCCAGGCTGCAATAGCCGGTGAAACCGTTGACGCGGTGATAGAGATCGAAGAGGAAAAGCCTTGCGGCGACAAACGTCCAGTTAGGGGCGTCGATATCGATCTTGTCGACGGCGGTTTTGATCAGGGTCTCCTGGATTTCCCGTGTCGTCGTCCCGTCTCGGAACTGGATCTGCGCGTCGACTTCCAGTTCGCTCTGGCTGACATTGTCCAGTCCTTTAACGGCGGCAGAAGTATATTTCTGGATTTTGGTGATGTCGAGCGGTTCCCGGCGTCCGTTTCGTTTGATAATGGTGATCATTCCGGCTCCTGTCTCTTAGTCGAATACTCTGTCGAAAATCTTGTCGACGTTTTTGGTATAGTAATCATAGTTGAAGCATTCGCGTATCTGCTCTTCACTCAGACTTTTTCGAAGTTCCTCGTCGGCCAGAAGATACTGAAGGTAGAGACTCTCGCCTTTTTCGTTGAGTGCAGGCTTGCCCTGCTGCAAGCCTTCCCAGACTTTCATGGCGTTGCGCTGGACGATTCGGTAGGCGTCTTCGCGGCTGACCCCCTGCTTGGGCAGTTCGAGCAGCACGCGCTGTGAAAAGACCAGCCCGCCGGTGAGGTTGAGGTTTTTCATCATGTTTTCCGGATAGACCGTCATGTTGGCGATGACATTGTTCATACGGTGCAGCATAAAGTCGGAGGTGATGAACGAGTCCGGCAGCCAGAACCGTTCCGTCGAACTGTGGGAGATATCGCGCTCGTGCCACAGTGCGACGTTTTCCATGGCGGGGTTGGCGAACGCCCGGATGATGCGGGCGAGTCCCGTGATGTTTTCGGTAAGGATCGGATTGCGTTTGTGCGGCATGGCGGAGGAGCCTTTTTGTCCTTTGGCGAAGTACTCCTCGACCTCGTAGACTTCCGTACGCTGCCAGTGACGTATCTGAACGGCGAATTTCTCGATGCTGCTCGCCAGCAGCGCGAGTGCGGTCGCCAGGCGCGCATAGCGGTCGCGCTGGATAACCTGATTGGATACGGGAGCGGGTTTGAGGCCGAGTTCCTCGCAGGCATACTCTTCAAGCTCGAGCGGAGCGTGGGCGAAATTCCCCATCGCACCGGATACCTGTCCGACGGCGATCACTTCCATCGTCTCTTCGAGGTTTTTGAGATGTCGTTTCATCTCGTCGTACCAGACGGCAAGAACGAGACCGAAGGTGATCGGCTCGCCGTGAATACCGTGCGACCGTCCGACCATCAACGTCATTTTGTGTTCCACGGCTCTTTTTTTGATCGACTCCATTACCATTTTCACATCTTCGATGATGAGTTCGAGGGAGTCTTTCATCTGCAGTGCCACGGCGGTATCGATCGTA
>JALWNV010000074.1 GCA_027083665.1 Helicobacteraceae bacterium | reverse complement strand
TTGACGACCGGGTGACGGGTAAACTTTCCGAGTTTGCCAAAAACGCCGATGTCATCCATGTCGATATTGACCCCGCGAGTATCTCCAAACTGGTTAATGCCGATTTTCCGATCGTCGGGGATGTCGGGCAGGTGACGCGGGAGATGATCGCGCTGGCGGAGAGTAAGATCGATCCGGCCCGGTACGAACCGTGGCTGGAGACGATCGAGCATTTCGAGAAACTGCATCCGCTCGGCTACGAAGAGGAACCCGGTGTCATCAAGCCGCAGTGGGTGATCGAGCGTGTCGGAGAGCTGCTCGGCGGCGATGCGAACATCTCGACCGATGTCGGCCAGCATCAGATGTGGACGGCGCAGTTCTATCCGTTCGAGCGCCCGCGCCAGTTCATCAGCTCCGGCGGACTGGGAACGATGGGATTCGGCTTTCCCGCCGCGATGGGGGTCAAGCGCGGAGACAGAGACCGCATCAGTATCAACATCACCGGCGACGGTTCGATCCTGATGAATATCCAGGAGCTGATGACGGCGGTGGAAAACGAGCTGCCCGTCATCAATATCATCTTGAACAATCATTACCTCGGAATGGTACGCCAGTGGCAGACGCTTTTTTACGACAAACGCTACGCGGAGACAGACCTGTCGGTGCAGCCCAACTGGAAAATGCTCGTCGAGAGCTTCGGGGGTGCGGGGTACAACGTCGAGACGAAAGAGGAGTTCGACGCGGCGCTCAAGGACGCGGTCGAAAAGAACGTCGTCGCGCTGATCAACGTCAACGTTTCGCGTCTGGAGAACGTTTTGCCGATGGTACCTGCCGGCGGATCGCTTTTCAACATGATGTTAGAGTACAAGGATAAATGATGCAAACCGAAAGAAGAGTCGTCTCCGTCATCGTTCACAACGAAGCGAGCGCCCTGTCGCGCATTACCGACCTGTTTTCCGCCCGCGGCTACAACATCGAGTCGCTGACGGTGGCCCCGATTCCCGAAAGCCGCTATTCGCGCCTGACGATTGTCACGTCCGGCTCGGTGCGGGTGATCGAGCAGATTCTCAAACAGCTGCACAAGCTCATTCCCGTTTTGCGGGTTTACGAACATGCCGACCTTGTCGAAAAAGAGATGGCGCTGGTGAAGATTCCGCTTTCAGAAAGCCTGGCGGATGTCGAGGCGCTCTGTGCCGCCTACAACGGAAAGATCGTCAATGTGGGCAAGGATGTCGTCATTACGATGGTCGCGGACGAGCCCCGCAGAGTTTCGCACTACCTCGAAGCGGTCAAACGTTTTCACCCCAAAGAGATTGTCCGCAGCGGTGCCGTCGCACTGGAGCGATAGGTGCGGCTTTCGCAGATCGCCGAGGCGCTCGGCCTCGGTTTTTCCGGCACCGACAAAGAGATCGGTGCGATGAACACGCTCGAAGACGCGACCGCGTCCGAGCTCTCTTTTCTCTCCGACAAACGGTATCTCTCTTCGCTCGAAACGACAAAAGCCGGTGCCGTGCTCGTTACGGAGACCGCGCGGCAAACGGTTCCGGACGGCACGGCCGCGCTGGTATGCGAAGATGTTTCCCTGGCGATGGCTGCGGCGACGGCGTTGTTCGCTCCGCCGCCGGTTGATGCCGATGCCCCGGCACCGAAGATCGGGGAGGGAAGTGTCGTCGACCCCCGGGCCAATGTGGAAAACGGCGCGGTGATCGGAGCGCGCTGCACGGTGATGGCGGGTGCTTATATCGGTTCGAATGCCGTGATCGGGGACGATACCGTCATCTTCCCGAACGTGACGATCTATCGTGATTGCCGTATCGGCCCGCGCTGCCGCATCCACGGCGGCACGACGATCGGATCGGACGGTTTCGGCTACGCGCATACGGCGCAGGGAGAACACGTCAAGATCTGGCAAAACGGCAATGTCGTGATCGAGGACGATGTGGAGATCGGCAGCAACTGCTCGATCGATCGCGCGGTCTTCGCTTCGACCCTCGTCCGTCGGGGGACGAAACTGGACAACCATACCCATATCGGACATAACTGCGATATCGGCGAACACTGTATTTTCGTCGCTCAAGTCGGCGTCGGCGGTTCGACGAAGCTCGGCCGAAACTGTGTCGTCAGCGGTCAGACCGCGTTTACCGACCATCTCGAGATCGCGCCGTTTACGACATTCACGGCACGTTCGGGTGTGACGAAATCCATCCGCGAAAGCGGCAAAGTCTGGAGCGGCTATCCGCTGATGGAGCACCGCCTGTGGATCAAACTGCAGGCGAAACTGGCGAAACTCGTCAAATCCTGAAAAAGAAGGAGCAGCCATGCGACTGAGCGATATCTGCAGTCGGCTCAATATTCCCTGCAGCACACACGATCGAGAAATCACCGGGCTCAATACGCTCAAAGACGCGACGGAAAGCGAGATCAGTTTTCTTGAAAACCGCAAATACGTTTCGCAGCTTTCGCAGACGAAGGCGGCGGCGGTTTTCGTTACCGAAGCGATGGCGCCGGACGTGCCTGAAGACGTCGCGGCGCTCGTCGTCGAAGAGCCCTATCTTACACTGGCGCAAGCTTCGGCTTTTTTCGCACCGCCGCGTCTGGCGGAGGAGGGGCCCGAACCCGTCGTGGGGGAGGGGAGCCGCATCGAATCGGGCGTATTCCTTGCCAAAGGGTGCGTGATCGGGAAAGAGTGCCATCTGATGCCGGGTGTTTTCGTCGGTAACGATGTGACGATCGGTGATAATACCGTACTGTATCCCAACGTTTCGGTCTATCGCGACTGTATCATCGGCAGCGACTGCATCGTACACGCCGGAGCGGTAATCGGCAGCGACGGATTCGGATTCGCCACGACGAAAACGGGAACGCATGTCAAGATTTGGCAAAACGGTAACGTCGTGATCGAGGATGATGTGGAGATCGGCGCCAATACGACGATCGACCGTGCGGCGTTCGGCAGTACCGTCGTCAAACGCGGTGCACGGATCGACAATCTGGTGCAAGTCGGCCACAACTGTGTGATCGGCGAGTACAGTGTGATCGTCTCGCAGGTGGGGCTGGCGGGATCGTCGGTGCTCGGGCGCAATGTGGTCATGGGCGGACAGAGCGCCACGGCGGGCCACCTGAGCATCGCCCCCTTTACGACTATCGCCGCACGCGGTGCCGCGGTCAAGGATGTCAAGACGCCGGGGATCTACAGCGGTGCCCCGCTCATGGAACATCGGCAGTGGCTCCGGCTGCAGGGGATTTTCGCGAAGATGCTCCGGAAATGATATCGCCAAACGTCGGCTGAAACTTCGTTTTGCCGTGAAAAATTAACATCGGATTTACCGGTTTGTATGGTATAGTGTATTCAAATTTTTTCAAGGAGAACGCTATGCCAAAAGAAACGACTGTTGAAACGACGATTCCCCTTTCGGGGACGAAAAACGGGGTGATCTCCGTTTCAAAAATCTCCGAGCCTTACGGCAAAGACAGCGGCGTCGTCGCAAGTATCGGGATCTCACTCGACGGAGATGCGACGAGTCCGGAGTGGAAAGTGCATATTCCCCTCGACAATCTCGATGCGGTGATCGAAGCCCTTGAGAATCTGAAATAATCTCTCCCGCCTCCGGGCGGGCCAAAGGCACAGAACTTGCTGCTGAAAAAATATACGCTTGCCCTCCTGTCCCTATCCCTCGTTTTCGCTGCGCTGCATGCCGATCGTCTCTCTGTATTCAAAGACGATCCCGTCAAGGCTTCCATCGTCAAGATATTTACCGTTTTCGAGGCATATAGCTATCTTGAACCGTGGAACGAGTCAGTCAAGCGCGCGACGGGCTCAGGCTGTATCATTGAGGGAAACCGCATCCTGACCAACGCGCACGTTATCGCCAATCAGACCTACCTCGAAGTTCAGAAGTACGGTGAACGGAAACACTACAAGGCCAAAGTCCTCTATGTATCGCATCAGGCGGATCTGGCGCTGCTCGGTGTGGAAGAACCGTCATTTTTCGAAGGAATGCGTCCCCTGCCGCTGGGCAGGCTTCCCTATATGCAGCAGCGTATCGCCGTGTACGGCTTTCCGACCGGAGGCAACACCCTGAGTGTGACGACCGGTATCGTTTCGCGGATAGAGCATCGCCGCTACACCCACAGCGGCGAATCCTTCCTTGCCGTTCAGGTCGATGCCGCGATCAATCCCGGAAACAGCGGAGGTCCCGCACTGAGCGAAGGCCGGATCGTCGGGGTCGTGATGCAAAGCCGAAGCAAGTCCCAGAATATCGGTTATCTCGTTCCCGTACCGCTGATCCGCCATTTCCTCGATGATGTACAAGACGGACGCCTCGACGGTTTCGCCGAGATCGGCATGATGACGGAAAATCTGGAGAGCCCGGCACTCAAGGCCTATTACGGCCTCGCGCCGTCGCAGACGGGTCAGCTGGTCCTTTATGTCACGTTCAATTCCGAAGCGGCGGGCAGGATCGGACCCGGCGACATTCTTACTTCCATCGACGGCCATCGCATCGAAGACGACGGGACGGTGGAGTTCCGCTCCGGTGAGTTTACGCCGTTTAAATATTATCTCGATCTGCATCAGATGGGCGAAAAGGTTCGTCTTGGGGTGATGCGAAATGGGGAACCGTTCGAGGTCGAACTGACACTGCGACACCGCGTCGATGATTTTCTGCTTGTTGATACCTACCGATACGACCGACGACCGACGTTTTTTATCTACGGCGGCTATGTTTTCTCGCCTTTGGGCGCGAATCTGCTCCGCGCATCGAAATACAAAAGCGATCTGCGCTATTTTACGTCGAAATGGCCGACGGAAGCGCGTCAGGAGATTGTGGTCCTGCTGAAAGTCCTCGCTTCCGATGTCAGCAAGGGCAATTACGGCTTCACCCTGTGGCCCGTAGACAGGATCAACGGTGAAATCTACCGCGATTTCAGGGATTTTTATACAAAAATGGTGTCGTTCAGGGGGAAGTATATTTTGCTGCAAAACAGTGACGGCATCCAGATCGCCATCGATACGCAGCAGGCGAAAGCGCTTGAAAAATCGCTGTTGCGGCGCTATAACATCCGGGATGCCGAAAGCGCCGATTTGAATCAGTAGTTTTCGACGAAGTCCGCGATACGGGCGATGCCTTCGCGGATATTATCGATGCTGGTGGCGAAACTGAAGCGGAAATAGCCGTCGAGCCCGAACCCGGCTCCCGGCACGACCGCGACCTCTTTTTCTTCGAGAAGGCGCTTGCAAAAGGTCAGTGAATCCTCCGTAACGGCTTTGATATTGACGAAGAGGTAGAACGCGCCGTCGGGAGCGACGACGGAGAGCCCGTCGACGGCGTTGATCAGCTCGACCGCTTCGAGGCGCCGGGACTCGAACGCTTTTCGCATCATCTCGATGTCATCGTCCGCCGATCCGTCAAGGCCCTTGATGGCGGCATATTGCGTGATGGAATTGATGTTCGACGTACTCTGGCTTTGCAGTTTTTTCGTCGCCTTGATCATTTCGGCATCGGCGGAAGCCATGTAGCCGAAGCGCCAGCCTGTCATCGCGACGGATTTACTCAGTCCGTTGATGGTGACGGTACGGCGGAACATGTCTTCGCTGACGGAGGCGACGGAGGTAAATTCACCCTTGTAGACCAGTTTTTCGTACATTTCGTCGCTGGCGACGATGATATCGGTGCCCTCGAGCACTTCGGCGAGTGCTTCGAGCTCGGTTCGGGAATAGACGGCACCGGTGGGGTTCGACGGCGTCGTGATGATGAGCATCTTCGTTTTGGGCGTGATAGCGTCTCGCAGCTGCTGCGGCGTGATTTTGAAGCCGGAGGCATCGTCTGTCGGAATCTCGACCGGCGTACCGCCGGAGTATTTGACCAGCTCGGGATAGGTGACCCAGTACGGAGCGGGGATGATGACCTCGTCACCCTCCTGGATGGTCGCCTGAAAAAGGTTGAAAAGCGAGTGTTTGGCTCCGTTATTGGCGATGACCTGGTTCATCTCGTAGTGCAGGCCGTTGTCACGTTTGAGTTTGTCGATGATCGCCTGTTTGAGTTCGACGACGCCGTCGACGGCCGTATAGCGGGTTTTGTCGCTTTCGATGGCGGCGATGGCAGCGTCTTTGATGACACGCGGTGTACCGAAATCGGGTTCGCCTGCGGAGAAACTCAGGACGTTTTTCCCCTGAGCGCGCAGCTCTTGTGCGAGGGTGGTGATGGCGATCGTGATCGACTCGGAGAGGACGTTGATACGGTCAGTCAGTTGCATGGTGTACGCCTTTTTTCAAGGATAAAATAGATGGCGCAATTATAGCATTTAGCGCCTTAGTCCGATTTCCGATAACCGTTCCCGTGTAGGTTTTGCTCCATCAGTATGTTTTCATCCTGCTTCCGTGCGGACGTCAATCGCTATACGCCCTCTCTCGGTACGGAATCGACACGGTTTGCGAACAGGGATTGCGATACCGAACCGAGTGGCGGTTTAGATATAATAAAACATGATGAAATGAGGAGATCGGAATGATTGAAACACTTTTTTATGCCGCAGGAGCGTGGCTGGCCGGGATGTACGGCCTTGCACCGCTGTTGGTCTACCGCCAAAACAAGCTGCCCGAGCGGATCAAGCTTGACTCCGTTCCCGCCGAGACGATTTTGCAAAAGGTCGGGGAACATTTTCGGGAACCGGTCGAGGAGGCCGAAGCGAACGGGTTTCGATATGTCGACGCTTCCGAATTTGTCACACAGCCGTCAACAC
>JALWNV010000073.1 GCA_027083665.1 Helicobacteraceae bacterium | reverse complement strand
GCAAGGATGTTATCATGATCGACGATATGGTCGATACGGCCGGTACGATGGTCAAGGGCGCGGCCGCGCTCAAGGCCAAGGGGGCGACGTCGGTGATGGCGTGTGCGACGCATGCGGTGCTGAGCGGAAAAGCGTACGACAATCTGGACAAAGGCGACCTGGACGAGCTGGTCGTCTCCAATTCGCTGGTGTCGAAATCCCATCCGAAAGTCAAGGTCCTGACGGTCGCACCGCTGTTTGGCGAAGTGATCCGGCGTGTCTACCACAACGAAAGCGTCAACAGCCTTTTCGCATAAATCATTAAAAGAAGCAGGGAGTCCGATGGACCTGAAGCATATCCGCAATTTTTCGATTATCGCCCATATCGACCACGGCAAGAGTACGCTCGCCGACCGCATCATCCAGGAGTGCGGCGCCGTCAGTGAGCGCGAACTCTCTTCGCAGATGATGGACACGATGGATATCGAGCAGGAGCGCGGCATCACCATCAAGGCGCAGAGTGTCCGCCTCGATTACGTCAAAGACGGGGAGCATTACGTGCTCAACCTGATCGATACGCCCGGCCATGTCGATTTCAGTTACGAGGTGAGCAAGTCGCTGGCTTCTTCCGACGGTGCGCTGCTGATCGTCGATGCCGCACAGGGGGTCGAGGCGCAGACGATCGCCAACGTCTACCTGGCGCTCGAGAATAACCTGGAACTGATTCCCGTCATCAACAAGATCGATCTGCCCGCGGCCGAACCCGAACGGGTCGCCGAGGAGATCGAGACGACCATCGGCATCGACGCGACGGACGCGATCATGGTCTCGGCCAAGGCGGGCATCGGAATTCATGAACTGCTCGATGCCATCGTCGACCGTATTCCGGCCCCGCAGGGGGATCCGGAGGCGCCGACGAAGGCGCTGGTGTACGACAGCTGGTTCGATCCGTATCTCGGCGCGCTGGCGCTGGTTCGGGTCTTTGACGGTGCGATCCGCCTCAAGCAGCAGGTGAAATTCATGAGCAACGGCGAGACGTTCGAAGTGCTCGACCTGATGTACCCGCATCCGCGCAAAAAGATCAAGACAAATGCGGTCGAAGCCGGTGAGATCGGCATCGTGGTTCTGGGGATCAAGGAGGTTTCCATCGTCAATGTCGGTGATACGCTCACCGACGCCAGGCATCCCACGGCGGAGCCGGCAAGCAAATACGAACCGGCCAAACCGTTCGTTTTCGCCGGACTCTATCCCATCGATACGGACAAATTCGAGGATCTGCGCGAAGCGCTGGAGAAACTCAAGCTCAACGACAGTTCGCTCAGTTACGAACCCGAAACCTCGATCGCGCTCGGCTTCGGCTTCCGCGTCGGTTTTCTGGGGATGCTGCATATGGAAGTCGTCAAAGAGCGGCTCGAGCGCGAGTTCGGACTCGATCTCATCGCGACGGCACCGTCGGTCGTCTACAAGGTCTACCTGACTGACGGGACGATGGTCGAGGTGCAAAATCCGTCGGAACTGCCGCCGGTGAATCATATCGAGCGTATCGAGGAGCCGTATGTGCGCGCGACGGTTATTACGCCGAGCGAGTTTCTGGGCAACATCATGAACCTGCTGGTCTCCAAACGCGGGATTCAGGAGAAAATGGAGTATCTCAACGAAGAGCGGGTGCTGCTGGAGTATTCGGTGCCGATGAACGAGATTGTCGTCGACTTCTACGATCAGCTCAAGTCGATCTCCAAAGGGTATGCCAGTTTCGATTACGAGCCTGTCGGTTTCCGCGAAGGCGATCTGGTCAAGCTCGACGTGCGCGTGGCAGGGGATGTCGTGGATGCGCTGAGCGTCATCGTTCCGCGTTCGGCGGCGGAGTCGCGCGGGCGTGCCCTGGTAAAGAATATGAAAGAGATTGTTCCGCGACAGCTTTTCGAGGTCGCCATCCAGGCGTCGCTTGGCAACAAGGTTATCGCCCGCGAAACCGTCAAATCGATGGGTAAAAATGTGACCGCCAAATGCTACGGCGGCGATATCACCCGAAAACGCAAGCTGCTCGAGAAGCAGAAAGCGGGGAAAAAGCGGATGAAGGCGATCGGGAAAGTGCAGCTTCCGCAGGAGGCGTTCATGTCCGTTCTTAAGATGGACTGAGTGCGCTGTCTGCTCTGCGAACGCTGGTCCGCGGCGCATATCTGCCGCCGCTGCATCGGCGAACGGCTTCGACCTTCATTGCATACCCGCAAGATCGCCGGAACGATTCCGGTTCACTCTTTTTACGCCTATGACGATATCGAGCCGCTGCTGCTGAGCAAACATACGGACCTGGGCTTCCATATCTACACCATTCTTGCCGAAACGGCATTCGCATCGTTTGCCGCAACATTTTCGTTCGATAAGCCTGTCGCGGCGGTCGGGGTCGACGATCACGTACGCCACGGCTATTCGCATACCGCGCTGCTGGTGAGGCAGATGAAATCCTCGGTTCTGAACCCGTATTTCGGACACCTCAGAGACGATTCCGGCTATCGCTATTCCGGCCGTGATTTTCAGTACCGGCTGACACATCCGCGCCGATTCGTATTGAAGCCTTTCGCCGAAGAGTATGTTATCCTCGTCGACGATATCCTGACAACGGGGCTGACGCTGACACAGGCGGCGGAGACGCTCGGTATGAACGGAAAACATCTCCTTTTCGCGCTGACACTGGCGGACGCGCAGCGATGATTGAGTCTGCCCGCGGTTTGGAAAAAGAGCCCCTGGGCCAACGGCGCCGGTATGCCAATGAGAAAGTTTGAAACATATCGGTTTCTTGAATCGTTTTCGACACCGGGTTCCGACAAAAATAGATATAAGTTCAAAAAATACTTGTTATAATCTTTTTTTGGACAAAGACCAAAGAGGAGTAAACGATTGTAGGAGGTTTCCTACGCTGTAGATAGAAGAGTTTCGATACAATAATGTAGGGATTTGCAGGAATCTGCGATAAAGAGTGACAGGTGCCGCTGTAAGCAGAGCGATAGTTTCGGAGCCTGTCTGAAGAAAAAGAAAAGGAATGGAATGAAAAAAACGGCAAACACAAACAACAAAGTCGACGGACTCGGGAACGTCGATCAGATCAGGGAAATCATTTTCGGTTCGCAGATGCGTGAACTCGATCAGCGTTTCGATGCAATGGAGAAGCGGCTCAGCGAGATGAAAAACAGTTTCGAAGCACAGATGCGCGATCTCAAACAGGCGATGCAAAATGAGATCGGCAGCAGCGTCGAACTGCTCGAAACGAAACTGAAGAACCTCGGCAACCTGTCCAAAGAGGAGCGTGAGGCACTGCGCGAGGATCTGATACGTATGGACAAGCGCATGAGTATGGCGCTGGACTCTTTGACGGAGGAAAACGATACGAAGCTTTCGCTGATGAAAAAAGACCAGCAAAACGAAATGAGCCGGATCAAGTCAGAGCTCGTCGAGCTGCGCCAGAATATTTCGCGCGAACTCGATACGCGTCTTTCGTCGATGGGCGAGGCCAAAGTGTCTCGTGACGCCATGGCGGAGGTTCTGCTGGATATGGCGATGAAAATCAAAGGCGAAGGTATCGGCATCAATCTCGACGAGAGCGGAGACGAATAAGCTCGCATGAGCGATTTTGAGAAGCTGCGGTCGCTTCTGGTCGGAGACGAGATCGATGCGATAGAGGAACTGAAAGCGCGGGTCGCGCGTCTGGCGGAAGCGCTCGATGATCCGGAAGAGATTATCGAGCGTCTTTCGCCCTGGATAGACCGGATACTCGAACGCAATATCGGTCTGCGTCGCGAGCAGCTTGTCGACACGCTTTCGCCGATCATCGCGGAAGTGCTCGGCCACGAGATACGCAATTCGGGCGAAGCGATCGCCCGGACACTCGCACCGGTCATCGGACAGGCGATCCGTGTACAGATCACGACACAGCGGGACGAAGTGGTGGATGCACTTTATCCGGTGATCGGTGCCACCGTTGTCAAGGCGGTTTCCCAAGCGTTCCGGGACCTGCTCAACCGGATCAACGACGAGATGCAGAATACGTTTTCCGTCGCGTCGTTGAGACGAAAACTGACGGCGAAGATCAAAGGGATACCGGAAGCGGATCTCTTGATCAGAGAGAACCTCCCCTGGCACGTCAAGTCGGTATTTCTCATCCATAAAACGAGCGGGTTGCTGCTGGCACAGAAGAATGCGGAAGATTCCGCGATGGAAGAACCGGAGATGGTGGCTTCGATGCTGACGGCGATTCGCAGTTTCGTCAATGACTGGATTTCGCGTCAGGAGAACGAATCCGAGATCAACCAGATCGAATACGGCCGTTCAACGATCTATCTCGAAGTGGCGGGCTCATGCTATATCGCCGTAGTGCTTGAGGGCGTGCCGCAAATGACGCTGGCGCAAAAAATCTCCGAGGTGCTCTCCGATATTGTCGGGAAGTACGGTGAGACGATCCAACACTTTTCCGGGGACCGTGCCGAACTGGACACGGAAGAGATCGATCGCATGCTCGGAGCGATTTTCGCCGTCGAAACGCAGTTTCAGGATTCAAAAGAAAAAAGTGCCGGCAGCCGATGGCCTTTGGCGGTGATGGCCGTATTGCTCCTGGCGGGAGCCGCCTATCTCGGTTACCGGACCTATATAAGGTGGGAAGCGGAGAAAACGGCTGCGGAAATCAAAGCGCATTTCGAAACGGATCCGTATTTGGCGCTGTACCGGATCGAACCGAGTGTCGAAGACGGCCGGATCGTTCTCGACGGCGCGGTACCGGATGCCAATCTGTCGTCCTATGCTTCCCGCTGGGTCGAATCGCACTTCCCGAAAAAAGAGACGCTGAACCGTCTCGTCGTTGCACATCGGCCCGATCCGTATCTTGAAAAGATCAGGTCGCTTGAAGCACAGCTGGACGCTTACCGTAAAATACCGGCGGTGCACAGAACTTTTTATTACGGATTGGGAAAGAGCAATTTGACACCGGAGCAGAGACGGCAGCTCGAAGCGATCGGGACAATCATGCAGATCTTTCCGGAATACCGGATGAAAGTCACCGGTTTTTCAGATCGCTACGGTACACCGCAAGAGCGGCGGATCGTTGCACAAAAGCGTGCGGACGGAGTGAAAAAGATATTGACATCTTCGATGGGCATCGACGCTTCGCGGATCGAGACTGCCGCGGATCTTTCACTGCCTGAAGAAACCAATAACACGGCCGCTGACGATGCGGCGGCGCGGAAGGTGGAAATAGAGCTTCTTGAGGGAAGGAAAGGGAGCCAATGAAAACGGTCATGAAGAAAGTTCTGCTGCTGGGTAATTTCGGTGTGGGCAAGACCAGCCTGGTCAGGCGCTTTGTCGAAAACACGTTCAGTGACGACTACCTCACGACGATCGGAGTGAAAATATCGCGAAAGAATGTAATATTGCAGGAAGCCAATACCGTCGTTCAGATGCTGATATGGGATTTGGAAGGGAAGACGGCGACGAATACGATCCCCGACACCTATCTTCTGGGTTCGGCCGCCGCAATAATTGTCGCGGATCTGACCCGCTTGGAAACCCTCGACTCCATACCGGTTCACCTCGATCAGTTCGACAGGGTCAATCCGGGGAAACCCGTGCTTGTCGCTCTGAACAAAGCCGATGCCGCTTCATTGCCCGAAGAGCGCAAAGCGGCATTGCTTTCTCTGCCGGGAGTGATCGATGTCGAGATGACCTCGGCGAAAACCGGTCTGAATGTCGAAAAAGTGTTTGAATTGACAGCACACGAGGTGGTAAGCGATGCCTGAGCGAAATCTGATCAATATCTGGATTGACAAGACCTACCGTATCAGCCGATGGGGAGGGAACGCATCGTTTTTTGCCGAAGAAGGCCCGATCGAAGCGCAACGGGATATCCGTGAATATATTCCGGAACTTTACGGCATGGAAGCTGCTTTCGAGGCTGTAATGTCGGGTCGGGAAGAATCGATTCGCCTTGAAAATATCGAACGAAACGGTTTTTATTTCAATCTGGTCGTCGTTTCGGAACGTTCCGGCCTGATGATATTTGTCACCGACGCGACTGAAGCGGTAAGCGACAAGCGCCATCTGCTGCAGATCCAAAATGAAAACCGTTTGCTGGTCGAACAGCTCGAACAGCTCAACCATGATTTGGAAAGACGCATCGAAGCGGCGCTGAAAAGAGCGAGAGCGAACGACTATCGGCTGATCGAACAGTCACGCTCGGCGATGATGGGGGAGATGATCGCCAATATCGCCCATCAGTGGCGACAGCCGCTCAATACCCTCGGCCTGCTGCACTTCAGGCTCAAAGACGCCTGGCGACGCGGGAAGCTCGATGACGATTTTATCGAGAATTTCTACAAAAAAAGTGAGACATTGATTCAGGGGATGTCCGCTACCATCGATGATTTTCGCCATTTTTTCAAGCCGGCGGATACCCGTGAGAGGTTTGATGTTTCCGAGGCCGTCGCTTCCGCCGTTTCCATGTTTGAACTGATGTGGAAAAACAGTGACGTTTCGATCCTCCTCCCGCAGCGAAGCGGTCTCTATGCGGACGGATATCGAAACCAGCTTATGCAGGTCATTGTCAACCTTTTGGCCAATGCGAAAGATGCCATAGAGGCGAAGGGTGATAACGAGCGGCGTATCGTACTGGATTGGAATCTCGATGCGGACCGGGTATGCATCAGTGTCGAAGATACCGGCGGCGGCATCGATGCGGATGTTTTGCCGAAGATTTTCGATCCCTATTTCTCGACCAAAGGAGAGAACGGAACCGGACTGGGCTTATAC
>JALWNV010000072.1 GCA_027083665.1 Helicobacteraceae bacterium | reverse complement strand
GGAACGTTGAAGATCTCGATCGTCTCGCTGCGTTTTTCCCCCTCATAAAGGATGGAGTTGATACTCATCAGACGGCGGTTTTCCGTCGCGGCGGCATAGGCATGTCCGAGTGTCCAGCCGCCGCGTGCGACGGCGACGAGGGTATCGGGACGGTAATCTTCGCTCAATTTCACCAGCGCTTTGACGTCCTCGACAAATTTTGTATACGGATAATAGGTCATTTTTCAATCCTGTTTAGGAAATTTTGAAATTCGTCTGGTATAATTTCGCCCTGCATGCGTCCGTAGCTCAGCTGGATAGAGCATCGGTTTCCGGTACCGACGGTCGGGGGTTCGAATCCCTCCGGACGTGCCATCTCTTTTATGCACTTTTTTCTTTGACGATATACACCACCTGCGGTTTCGGCCCGGCAAACAGCAGCCACAGCCACAAGAAGATGCCGACCAGTCCCGCCGTCAGATACGACACCAGCATCACCAGCAAGAACACACCGAACCCGTAGCCCATGTTGAGCAGGCGGCGATACCAGGTAAACAGACTCCAGACCCAGGCCGCAAAAATCATAAACATACCGAACACCGCCGCCGTGCCGCCGGCTTCCAATGTCTGCTCGATGAGGGCCGGGTCTTCGGGCATCGCCGTCACCCATGCCGTACCGCCCATCATCAGTACCAGACCGAAAAAGACCATGCCCCATTGCATGACAGATTCCGCCAGAAACTGCAAACGGCCGATTCCACGTATTTCCAGTCGTGTCTGCACATTCGTTTCATCCATCACTGTCTCCTCTCTCACTCCGGCCGGTATCCGCGTTTCTTTTTCATCGCCTTGCGCTTTCTTTCCTGCTCCGCCGCGTCGTTGAGCTCCTCTTCGCCGTCATACTGCACCTGATTGAGAAACTTCTCCTTGTCGTCGAACTGTCCGGTCTTTATCGCCCACATGATGCCTGCAAGTGCCAGCGAGCCGAGAAAAACCGAGACGCCCAGCATCATCACTATTACCCAACTGTCCATATCCGTTTCCTTTTCGTTTTCGGTCGGTCCTTGGCGCTTACCCGTCTACCGCCGTTTCCAGCTCCACGATATCCGCATGGAGTTTCCGACCACCAGCAGCGAGCTGAGCGACATCGACAGCGCGGCGATCAGCGGAATGATGTAGCCCGCCATCGCCAGCGGTATCGTAATCGCATTATACACCAGAGAAAGCGCGAGATTCTGCTTGACGAGCCGGTACGTCGCGCGGCCGATGCGAAACGCCTCTTCGAGCGACGTGAGCGTATCGTTCATCAAGACGACGTCGCTGACGTCGATGGCGATATCGCTGCCGTTGCCCATGGCGATGCCGATCTCCGCCTGCGCGAGGGCGAGGATGTCGTTGACGCCGTCGCCGGCCATGACGACCCGCCGGCCGCCGCTTTGCATCCGTGCGACGGCCGCCGCTTTCTCCCCGGGGGTCATTTCTGCGTGGAACCGTTCGATACCGACGTCGGCGGCGATACGTTCCGCCGCCTTTTCGTGATCGCCCGTGAGCATCACGACGTCGATCCCGGAAGTACGCAGCGAGCGGATCACCTCCGCCGCATCCGGCTTGGGCCGGTCGGCCAGCTCGAAACGGGCGATCAGCCGATCATCGATGGCGAAAAAGAAGAGCGTATGCCCGCTTTCGCTGTCCGCTTCGACCCCCTGACGCCGCATCAAAACGGCATTGCCGCCGCTGAGCATCTGCCCCTCGCAGCGCGCCACCATCCCCTGTGCCGCAATCTGCTCCGTTTCGTCGAGGATCGGCAGCGCCGCCGGTGCGCCGGTACCGATGAGAAACTCCGCGACACCGACCGCCACCGGATGCTTCGAGGCGTTGAGCAGCGCCAGCAGGCGCAACCGGTGCGCTTCGCGCTCTTCCCCGCCGTCGTACCACCGTACCGATTCGACCCGGGGACGGCCCTCGGTGATCGTGCCGGTCTTGTCGAGTACCAGCGTATCGGTCTTGGCAAGGGTTTCGAGATGGCCGGCTTCTTTGAAAAGGATCCCGCGCTTGGCCCCCTGTCCGAGTCCCACCAGCGTTGCCACCGGCGTCGCCAGCGCCAGGGCGCAGGGACAGGCGATAACGATGACGGAGATGCCGACCATGAATGCCGTCTCGAAGCGGTGCGGCCAGAGCCACCAGACGACGAAAGTGGCAAAGGCGGCGATGAGGATGACGGTCGAAAAATATTCCGAAAGCCGGTTCGCCAGCTGCTCGATCTTCGGCTTTTTTGCCATGGAACGTTCGAGCATCGTCAGGATGTTCGAGAGGGTCGAATGTTCGAAATCTTTCGTGGCGCGATACTGTACGACCGCATCGATGCTTGTCGTCCCGCTGACGACATGATCTCCCGGCCGTTTGTAGACGGGATCGCTCTCGCCGGTCAGACTCGATTCGTCGAAACTGCCTTCGCCTTCGAGAATCTCGCCGTCGATTCCCGCTTTTTCCCCGGCTTTGAGCAAGACGACATCCCCCACCGCCACCTCGTTGACATTCACGTTGACCTGTTCGCCGTCGCGCAGCAGCGTCACTTCGCCGGGGATATGCTTGGAGAGTACATCGAGCGTATCCGCGGCGCTTTTCTTGCTGAGGACTTCAAGGAACTTCCCGATCAGCACGAAGGTGATGATCATCGTCACCGAGTCGAAATAGGCCTCTCCTTTTTCCGCCAGCGTGATATAGATGGAGTACAGATACGTCAGCAGCGCTCCCGTGGCGACAAGAATGTCCATATTGACCGTTTTGGTCTTGATACCGTAATACGCCCCGCGGAAAAAGACCCATCCGCTGTAAAACAGCACCGGCGTCGAGAGTATCCACTCAGCGACGTTGAGAATGTTCTTGATGCTTTGCGACATGCCGCTGAAAAAACCGGCGTACTGCGCCACCGCGATCGTCATGATGTTCATCATCGCGAAGACCGCGACGGCGATACGCAGGTAGTAGTCCTTGCGCTCTTTTTCCGCCCGCGCTTCCTGAATCTGCGGGTCGTAGGGAAACGCGTCGTAGCCGATGGCCCGGATCATGTCGATGATCTGCGAGAGTTTGACCGTCTCATCGTCCCAGACGATGCGCGCCTTGTTGTTGGTATGGTTGATATGCGCTTCGACGACGCCGGCCATCTTCTGCAGCGCCTTTTCGTTGAGCCAGACGCAGGCGGAGCAGTGGATACCTTCGATGATGAGCGAGACCTCGCAAAACCCTTCGTCGTCGACATTGACGTACCGGTCGTAAAACGCCGGCGTGTCGAAATTGCCGCTGTCTTCGAACTGCTCTGTCGGCGGGGCGAGCTTCTCGTCGCCGAGCTTGTCGTAAAAGCTCCCCAGCCCCTCGTCCTTGAGCAGATGGTAGATCCCCTGGCAGCCCTTGCAGCAGAAATGGAGGTCGCCCTCTTTGATCATCACCGATTCGTCGAACTCCAGATGGCAGTGGTCACACGCAACGTTAGACAATTTCGAAAATTCCTTCCGCACGGTTCTTGCGAATACGGTCGTAGGGCGCGATGATGCCGCTCATGCAGATATAGACCCCCGGCGGCGGGTTCGTCGCCGCGTATCCCAGCGCCATACCGAGGTTGACGCTTGCTTCGGTCTTGTCGATGCTGTAGGGCGTCATCGCGCCGGTGAGTACGATGACGCGCTCGTCCTCGTCGTCCTCTTCGAGCATCTCCGCCAATGTTTTTGCCGTCAGATCCATCGTATCGGTTCCGTGTACGATAACGTAGATTTCTTCATCGTCGGCGTCGATGATATCGGCGAGTTGATCGCGGTCGCTCTGCGTCATCTGCAGCGAATCCATATAGAGCATCCCCGCGATCTCGACATCGTAGGCGAAGGTTTCGACGATCTCCTCGATCGCTTCGTTGTCGTAGGGAACTTCGAGTTCACCCGTCAGAGGGTCGTAACGTTTATTGAAGGTACCGCCGGTGTTCATGATTTTCATAATAGCTCTCTCAATGATGAAATAATTTTAGTCGCTCCACTTTGAATCGCATCGGAATCGAAAAGATAGGTTTCTTCGATCCCGGCCCGGTGCGCCGCCACGATATCGCGCTCGCTGTCGCCGACGAGCACCGAGTGCGGCAGATCGATATCGAGGTCTTTCGCCGCCTGCAGAATCATCCCCGGCTCGGGCTTTCGGCAGCGGCAGGCCCCCGAGATATCGGGATGGTGAGGGCAGTGGTAGACCCCTGCGATATCGATGCCGCGCTTTTTGAATTCCGCCTTCATCCACCGTGTCAGCTTCTCGAAATCCGCCTCACCGTAATAGCCGCGGGCGATCCCCGACTGGTTTGTGACAACGACGATCAGAAATCCGCGCTCCCGATAGTGCCGGCACAGATCGAAGATGCCGTCGATAAACTCGAAGTCCCCGATCTTGTGCAGATAGTTCTTTTCGACGTTGATGACGCCGTCGCGGTCCAGAAACAGCGCCGGGTGTTTTCCGCTATTCACCATTTACTGTTCATCCGGAAACCCCGTTTCCAAACAGTTCCTTTTCAATAATATCGCAGAGAATATGCCCGATCAGGATATGCGACTCCTGGATGCGCGGGGTCGCATCGGAGGGGACGATGATCGCGATGTCCGCCATCTGCGCCATCTTGCCGCCGTCACGTCCGACGAGGGCGACGGTCGTGATCCCTTTGGCTTTCGCGCTTTCGAATGCGTTGACAATATTTTGCGAATTGCCCGAAGTGGAGATACCGAAAAAGAGGTCGCCTTCCTGTCCCATTCCTTCAAGCTGGCGCGAGAAGACCCTGTCGTAGCCGTAGTCGTTGCCGATGGCCGTCAGGTTGGAAGTGTCGGTTGTCAAGGCAAGCGAGGGGATGGAGGGACGGTCGAAGCCGTAACGTCCGACCAGCTCCGCGGCGATATGCTGGGCGTCTGCCGCGCTTCCGCCGTTGCCCGCGAGCAGTGTCTTACAGCCTTTGTTGTAGACCTCGACACACGCCGCCGCCGTTTTGGCGATCGTATCGAGCAGTGCTTCATCTTCCAAAATTCTCTGTTTTGTCTCGATCGAGGCCGAAATCTCATTGTGCAAATAGTTTTTCATTCGGAATATCCTTATGGAATATGGGACAATATTGTACCGCCGGGATGATAAAAAAGGTGTTAGAAACCGCCGCTTTATTGACAAGCACAGCCAAGTTGTTATAGAATGCGTTCAATCTTTCAAAATCTTACAACTTCTGCAAAAAGAAATCCACACTGCACATTAGAGGAAAATCTTCATGAGCGATAATTCGCGCAACAACCATTCACGAAACAACAAAAACAGAACCCACAAACCGGTCGAAGGCTATACGGTCGAAGAACTGCGGACCAAGTCCATCGAAGAACTTGTCAGCATGGGCGAAAAATTGGGTATCGAGCACCCCAACGAACTCAAACGCCAGGACCTGATCTTCGAAATCCTCAAATCCCAGACGGCACAGGGAGGCTTTATCCTCTTTACCGGGATTCTCGAAGTGATGCAAGACGGCTACGGCTTTTTGCGTTCGGTCGACAAAAGTTTCAGCGACTCCCTGCACGATGCCTACGTCTCCAGTACCCAGATCAAACGCTTCGCCCTGCGTAACGGCGATGTCGTCACCGGGCAGGTCCGCCCGCCCAAAGACCAGGAACGCTACTACGCCCTGCTCAAGATCGAGGCCATCAACTACATGCCGCCCGAAGAGAGCAAAAAACGTCCGCTGTTCGAAAACCTCACGCCGCTGTACGCCCTCGAACAGCTTAAACTCGAATACCAGCCGACACACCTGACCGGCCGGATGATGGACCTCTTCTCGCCCATCGGAAAAGGCCAGCGCGGCCTCATCGTCGCTCCGCCGCGTTCGGGAAAAACCGAACTGATGAAAGAGATCGCCCACGGCATCAGCCACAACCACCCCGAAGTGGAGCTGATGGTCCTGCTCGTCGACGAACGTCCCGAAGAGGTCACCGATATGGAGCGCTCCGTCAAGGGCGAGGTCTACTCCTCCACCTTCGACATGCCGGCGAAAAACCACGTCAAGGTCGCCGAGATGGTTATCGAGCGTGCCAAGCGCCGCGTCGAGATCGGCAGGGACGTCGTGATCCTGCTCGACTCCATCACCCGCCTCGCGCGCGCCTACAATACGGTCACACCGAGTTCGGGCAAGGTGCTCTCCGGCGGGGTCGACGCCAACGCACTGCACAAGCCCAAGCGCTTCTTCGGCGCGGCGCGCAACATCGAAAACGGCGGCAGCCTGACTATCATCGCAACGGCCCTGATTGAAACCGGCAGCCGTATGGACGAGGTCATCTTCGAAGAGTTCAAAGGGACCGGCAACTCCGAGGTCGTCCTCAGCCGCAAGATCGCCGACCGCCGCATCTTCCCGGCCATCGATATCCTCAAGTCCGGTACACGCAAAGAGGAGCTCCTCCTCGGACCGGATATCCTGCAAAAAGTCTTCATCCTGCGCTCGATGCTGCACAAACAGGAAGACGAGGTCGAAGCGCTGCGCTTCCTTTACACCAAAATGCAAAAGACCAAGAGCAATGATGAATTTTTGGCGATGATGAACGAAGGCTGAGATGAAAGTCGGCGTCTTCGACAGCGGCATCGGGGGACTGACCGTCGTCAAATCCCTGCTCGGGCATAAACTTTTCGAAGAGATCGTCTACTACGGCGACACCGCCCGCGTGCCTTACGGAGTCAAGGACAAAAATACCATCACCCGCTACGGTCTCGAAGCGGTGGAGTTTTTCAAAAATTTCGACATCGACCTGCTGATCGTCGCATGCAATACCGTCAGCGCCTACGCCCTGAAGGAGATGCGCGCACAGGCGCCGTTCGATATCGTCGGGGTTGTCGAACCGGGAATTCTCGCGGTTAAAAACAGGCTGCGGGACACCGATGCGCACATCCTTGTCCTGGGCACCAAGGCGACGGTCGGTTCGGGAGCCTACCAGTCGCAGCTGAAAGCCTACGGCTA
>JALWNV010000071.1 GCA_027083665.1 Helicobacteraceae bacterium | reverse complement strand
GAGAAAGGCGCGGGATTGGCGATCCCGCGCCTTTTTGGGCTCTTTAGCGGATTTCTCTTTGGTAGCGGGCCGGTTCTCGCGTGTGGCGTGTGGTGCCGGTGACCACCAGGACAACGGATTCGACATCGCCGCCAATTTGCAGCGGCAGTTCCAGGTAGTTGTTCTCGTCTGGGGTCAGCAGGGCGCGTTCTGGGGAAGTCTGTGGGGATTGCTTGCGGGCGGCCTGTACGCCTGGGTACCCGGCTTCGGGCCCATACTCGCGACCGGGCATGTTGTCGCCGCGCTGGCCGGACTTGTCGGCGGAGCGGCGACGCTCGGCGGACTGAGTGCTTTCGCGGCCATGCTGGTTGATCTCGGTCTGGAAAAGGCCAAAGCGGTCGAATATGAAAAATATTTGAAAGAAGACCGGCTTCTGGTGCTGGTTCACGGTGAAAAAGAAGAAGTGGAGACGGCGAAAGAGATTTTGCGAAAAAGCGGAGGAGAAATACGCTAAAGACTTTGCGATGTAGCTGACGGTTTCAACAATTGAAGCCTGAGGTTTTATCAGCGTGTGTTCTCAGGGGTGACGGCCCTGCCGACGGCTTCACCGTTTTTTGATATTTTTGCAGGAGGGAAGGGTGTCGTATGAATCGGTCATTTTGATCCTTTTCGTTATTGCCTCCGCTGTTGCCGTGATCGCGCGGCGGGTCAATCTCCCTTACACCATCGCCCTTGTCGCCGTCGGGCTGGTCCTGGGGTCGATGCAGCTGCTGCATCCGCCGTCACTGACGCAGGAACTGCTCTATAGTGTTTTTCTGCCGCCGCTGATTTTTCAGGCCGCGATCCATCTGCGTGCAACGGAGCTGTGGCGTGACAGCTGGCCGATCATCACGCTTGTCGTCCCCGGCGTGATCGCATCGACCCTGCTGACGGCGGCGGTCATGGTGCCTCTGAGCATCCGTTTCACCGAGATCAGCGAGATCAGCTGGCCGGTCGCGATCCTTTTCGGCGCCGCCGTCGCCGCGACCGATCCTGTGGCGGTGGTCTCGCTGTTCGGCCGTCTGGGTGCCCCGCGGCGGCTTCGGCTGCTTGTCGAGAGCGAAAGCCTGCTCAATGACGGTACTTCGATCGTCGTGTTTATCCTTGCCATGCAGTATATTCTCGGTCATCTGGGAAGCCCGCAGGCGGCCGCGGTCGATTTTTTCCGTATCGTGGGTCTTGGTATTATCGTCGGCGTGGTCGTCGGTCTGGCAACGGCGGCAGTCATGCAGCATATCGACGATGCGATGATCGCGATCACGTTGACGACGATCGCAGCCTACGGGTCGTTTCTCATTGCGGACAAACTGGGTGTCTCGGGCGTCATGAGTACGGTGGCCGCCGGGCTGATTACCGGTGCCAAAGGCCTTTCGCACACGCTGTTTCCCTCCATCCGGATCGCGACAGAGACGTTTTGGGAGTACATCGCGTTCGCGATGAACTCGCTGATTTTTCTGCTGATGGGCTTTGCGGTCAACCTGACGCTGCTGTGGGAGCTGTTCCCCGTGGTGATGATCGCCTACGCTTCGGTGCTGGCTGCCCGCACGTTTGTCGTGACCGGTACCTGGGCGGTTTTTTTCCCCACCAATTACCGTTTTCCGTTTTCCTGGGCGGTCGTGATGACGTGGGGCGGCCTTCGCGGCGCATTGTCGATGGTACTCGCGCTCAGTATCCCCGATACGTTCGCGCTCAAGGAACTGATCGTGACCCTGGTGTTCGGGGTGGTACTGATTTCGATCTTCGTGCAGGGGCTGACGATGCCGTCTTTGCTGAGAGCGCTCGGGATCCTTTCTCCGGTATCGCGGCTGAAAAACTACGAGTTTTTGAAAACGGAGATCGCGCTGTACAATGATACGATCGAGCGGCTCGAAAAACTGCACAAGCGGCGGTTTCTGAGTGCCGAAAGTCTGGAATCGCTCAAACAGGAATACCGGCAGAAGATCGATGCCCTTTCCGAAGAGCTCGATCAGACGGAGGTGGACAAAGAGACGCTGGTGAAAGAAGAGGTGCTCAAAACGAAGCGGAGAATGATCATGGAAGAGACCAAAGCGCTTCTGGAGATGTACCAAAGCGGTACGATCAGCCTTGAGGCGTACAAAACGATCAAACACGAGTTCGACAGCCGTCTGTTCGAGCTGGAAAACATGGGAGCATGATTGACAGAGCGCCTTCGGGGTACCTACAGCCGTTTCGTTGTAAAATGGGATAAACAGGTGATTGTGAAAAACCTTTCTTGAAAGACGGAAGGTTTTTTGAAATACCCGTGTGATGAATTTTATACAAAGGAGATCGGAATGCCAAATGCCCAAGCCGGTACCGAACCCGAAATCGTTCCGAAAGAGCAGCAAGAAGCGGCACCTTCGGATTTTCATGGTCTCAGCAGCGAGGAGGCGAAAGTGCGCCTCGAAAGATACGGCCCCAATGCCATCGAGGAGAAAGAGGAGAGTTGGCTGCACCGGCTTTTCCGGCGTTTCTGGGGACCGATCCCGTGGATGATCGAGGTGGCGGCGATCCTCTCGGCGACAGTCAAGCACTGGGAAGATTTCACCATTATCACCATTTTGCTGCTGGTCAACGCCGTCGTCGATTTTTATCAGGAGTCCAAGGCGCTCAGCGCGCTGAAGGTGCTCAAGAACAAACTGGCGCGCAAGGCGTTGGTGCTGCGTGACGGGCAGTGGCGGCAGATCGACGCCAAAGAGATCGTTCCCGGCGATATCGTCAAGATCAAGATCGGTGATATCGTTCCGGCGGATGTGAAGCTGCTGCCCGGAGGCGATTTTTTGCAGATCGACCAGTCCGCTTTGACGGGGGAATCGCTGCCGGTGACGCGAAAGACGGACGAGACGGTCTATGCCAACGCCATCGTCAAAAAAGGCGAGAGCGTCGCCGAAGTGACCGAGACGGGCGAGCGTACCTATTTCGGAAAAACGGTCAAGCTGGTCGCCAAGGCCGAAAGCGAAGAGCGCAGTCATTTTCAGGAGATGGTCATCAAGGTGGGGAATTTCCTGATCGCAGTGACGCTCGTGATGGTCTCGATCATTATCTATTTCGGTATCAAGCGTGGAGAGAGTGTGCTCGATCTGCTTGAATACGCCCTGATCCTGACGGTGGCCGCGATACCGGTGGCACTGCCGGCGGTACTGACGGTCACGATGGCCGCGGGGGCGAAACTGCTGGCCAACATGCAGGCGATCGTCAGCCGTCTTTCGGCGATTGAGGAACTGGCCGGTATGGATGTGCTCTGTTCGGATAAAACGGGGACCCTGACGCAGAACAAGATGACGATCAATGAGCCCTATACCGTCGGCGGGGTGAAAGAAGAGGAGATCGTTTTTTATGCGGCACTGGCCTCTAAAGAGGAGAATCAGGACCCCATAGAGACCCCGATCTACAGCTACCTCAAAAGCCGCGGCCTCTACGAAAAGCTTCGCGACTATACGCTGGAGAAGTTTACGCCGTTCGACCCGGTCGGAAAGCGGACTGAGAGTGTGCTGATCCACGGCGGCAAGACGATCCGGGTGACCAAAGGGGCGCCGCAGGTCATCATCGAGATGAGCGACGAAAACGCGTTTGACAAGAAAGCGGCCTATGCCCGGGTCGAGGCATTTGCCCAAAAAGGCTTCCGTACACTCGGGGTCGCCTGGAAGGAAGTGACCGAAGAGGCCTGGCATTTCATGGGACTCGTCCCGCTGTACGATCCGCCGAGAGAAGATTCCAAAGCGGTGATCGCCGATGCCAAGGAACACGGGGTCACGGTCAAGATGGTCACGGGCGACAACGTGGCGGTGGCGAGGTATATTGCGGGTATTCTCGGTATCGGAACCGATATCCGGGACATCAAAGCGCTGCGGGGCGAGAGTACGGAAGAGTACGTGTTCCTGGCGCAGGTGATCGCCGAAGCGCTGTACAAGAAGCTTGAACCCGAAAAGGTCTCGGACGATGCCGTGCGGAAGTTCGGCGAGGAGATCAGTAAGGAGGTCCGGAAGCTTCTGCTCGATCGTCCGCTGCCCAAAGGCAGTATCAAACAGCACGAATCCGACATTATCCGGGCGATCGAAGAAGCCGACGGTTTTGCGCAGGTTTTTCCCGAAGATAAATACTTCATCGTGGACAAACTGCAAAAGGCCGACCGTATCGTCGGGATGACCGGCGACGGGGTCAACGATGCGCCGGCGCTTAAAAAGGCCGACTGCGGTATCGCCGTCAGCGGGGCGACCGATGCCGCCCGCGCCTCCGCCGATCTCGTGCTGCTCGCTCCGGGGCTGAACGTCATCAACAACGCCATCAAGATCGCGCGCGTCACTTTCGAGCGGATGCAGAGCTATACCATCTACCGTATCACCGAAACGATTCGCGTCATTTTGCTCTTTACGCTGACGATCTCCATCTTCAATTTTTATCCCATTACGACGGTCGAGATCATATTGCTCGCGCTTTTCAACGACTTGCCGATTCTTGCCATCGCGTATGACAATACGAAGCTGCGAAAATATCCCGTCCGCTGGGATATGAAAGAGGTACTGGTACTCTCAAGCTGGCTCGGTATCGCCGGGGTCATGTCGTCGTTTCTGCTGTTTTGGCTGGTGTATTACGTCTGGCAGGTCAATGCGGAGCTGACACAGACGATCTTTTTCGCCAAACTCATTATCGCCGGGCACGGGACGTTGTACAACACCCGCCGTGACGACTGGTTTTTCAAGCGTCCGTGGCCGAATCCGATCCTCTGGAACGCATCGCTGTGGTCGGCGGTGGCCGCCGTGGTGATCGCGGTATACGGTTTCGGTCTGATTTACCCGATGGGGTGGGGCTGGGCGATTTTCCTCACCGTCTATCTGTTCGCATGGTTCATCTTCAATGACGCGGTGAAGATGCTGGTACTCAATTACTACCGCAAACGCGGCAAACTGGATATATAGGGAGACGATGATGAAGAAGAGAGCATTGAACCGACGCGACGTGCTGAAGCTGGCGGCGATTGCCGGTGCGGGAACCCTGGCGTCGCACCCGGCAGCTGCGGGTGCGAATGAAATCAAAAGCAGCAAGAAAGCTGTCTCGAAAAAGCGTCCTCTGCACATCGCCATTGTCGGCGGGGGGATGGCCGGAACGGCACTGGCGTATCGGCTGAGCCGGGCGATTACCTATCCCGTCATCACGATGTATGAACCTGGGGAAAACAGCTGCTGGTATCAGCCGGGCCTGACGATGATAGGGACAGGGATCTGGTCGGTCGCGGATGTGTCCTATCTTCGCGATGATTATCTGCCGATGCACGTGACGCTTAACCGCAATGCCGTAACGAAGATCGATGGCAGTACCCGTACCGTGACGGACAGCGGCGGAAATAAAACGAAGTATGACCATATTATCGTGGCGACGGGCCTGCAGCTCGATTTTGCCGCGATACGGGGGCTGGAGGGGAGCGTGGCATCGCTGCAGCCGCTCGAGAAAGTTGCGGACTGGATGAACGATCCGGCCGTTGCCAGCGTCTACTATCTTCACGGCGCCATCCGTCTTCCCCGTCAGGTGGAGGCTTTGGTGCAAAAGGCCCGAAAAAGCGGCGGCAGGGCGAAATTGCAGGTGCGCTTCGCCCAGCCGTCTATCGCCTTCAAATCACCGGCGGCGGCGAAAAGCGTTCTGCTGCGCCTGACGCAGGCACTGGAAAGCGCCGGTGTGGTTGACCGGGCGGAGATCGTGTTCTCTTCCGAAGACGGCAGACTTTCGGCAAATGACGACTATGACAGAAGCTACCGGAAACTGCTGGAAAAAGAGGGGGTCGTTTTCAAAAAAGAGAAACTGCTCCGTGTTGATACCGAAAAACGCAAGGCAGTGTTCTCCGTATCGGGCGAAACGGCATATGATTTCCTGCATATCGTCCCGCCGATGAAAGCGGGGGCGTTTCTCGCCAAAAGCGGTCTGTTGTCCAAGGACGGTTTTGTCGATGTCGATGACGAAACGCTCGAACACAAAGTCCACGCACACATTTTCGCCATCGGCGATGTGGCGGGTTGTGCCGCACTCAAGACGGCGGCTGCGATCAGCAGCCAGATCCAAACGGTCACGGAGACGATCCGCCGTCTGGACGAAGGCAAAAAGCCGAAAGCGACATACGACGGCTACGGATGCGATACCCTCCTGTGTCCGGAAAACACAACCGCGCTGTACGAGGCCTGGGATTACGGATCCCGCCCGCTCTCGCCGGTAATCAGTCTCGCTCCGCTGAAGTGTCACGCCATGTACTGGTACAGCAGCCTGTATGCGGATAAGGCCTACTTGATGCGCGGGGTGCTTCGCGGCTGGGCGTAAGAGACGTTAACCGTTTGTTGGCGAAGGTCGTTATATAATTTGAATATATCATAAATATAAGGAGGAGTTTCGGTATGTGGAACTGGAACAACAATATCAGCCCGGAAATGAATGTCAACAAAAATATCGTCGACAATTTCAAAAAGTATTCGAAGATCGGCGGAAGTTTTCTGATCGTGATCGGATTGCTCGGTGTCTTTTTCCCGACGTTCATGTCGCTGTCGACGCTGGCGTTTGCCGCGTATCTGATGCTTTTCGCCGGTTTTTTCACAGGATGGATGACCTGGGTGAGCAACAAAAAAGACTGGGCGGGATGGCTCAAGAGCTTCGTATTGATCCTGGTGGCGATGCTGATGCTCTTCTATCCGCTGCAGGGGATTGCGGCGCTGGGACTGCTTTTCTCGATCTATTTCTTTACCGACGCTTTCGCGAGTTTCGGCCTCGCGTTTTCGCTCAAACCTCAGAAGATCTGGTGGGTCTGGCTTGTCAACGCCGTCACCTCGTTGGTGCTGGGAGTCATCTTCGTGCTCGGATGGCCGATGAGTTCGGTTTTTCTTGTCGGGCTCTTCGTCGGTATCAGCCTCTTTTTCGACGGGCTCGCTCTGTTGATGGGCGGTGTGTTCGTCGAAACGATCGACAAAGACGATACGCATAAACATTAGGTTATCATTGGTGC